>PHGD01000058.1 GCA_011090425.1 Nitrospira sp. LK70
GTCCTTGATGGTCGTGTGGTGCCAGGCCTTCTCACCCTTCTGAAACTCCCAATCGCCCCCCTCCCGCACGGCCGGACTCCTCTCCTGATCCTTCCGATCGCCATGAACACGATCAGTGGCCACCGTCATGAATAATCCCGGCTAACAGCTACCCTTCCATGTTCAGGAGCGCCTTACCTTGGTGAGGGAGCCACGGAAACACCGCGTCTATCGCTCGCGGTTGGGGCATAAGGTTCGGTCCTCCGCCAATCGCAAGCATGCGGCCAGCCATCAAGAACCGTGGCTCTTGGCGACAGCTGAACACCTCGCTCGCACGCGCGTCGATCAGGTGGTGGCGTGCTATCGGAAGCGGATGCAAATCGAGGAAGCCTTTCGGGACTTGAAAGGTGCTCGCTTTGGGGTCGGCTTGAGTCTGCGTCACACCACACAGGCGGCGCGGTTTGCGATCCTCCTTCTCGTCGTCACACTGGCTCAGCGCGCAATGTGGCTTGTGGGGCACGCCACGGTGAAGGCGGACTATCACTGGCGGTATCAGGGCAACACCACACGACGTCGCTTGACGGTAGCCGTGATCGCCTTAGGGCTTCAAGTGGCCGGACGCACTCGGGAACACTTCACATGTCGGGCCCTGTTGGCGCCACTTCTTCAACTTCAACGAACCCCTAATGCCATGGCGATAGGTTGCTAACGGGATGAGATTTGTGGGGAACAATCAGGGTCGGATACCTTTTAAATACCGGGGAATGATCGACTAGTCGGGCGATTCAAAATGACCGCGCAGTCTTCAGGCAGAGTCTCGTAAAGGCTGATCGAGGGTCCAGAGTCTCACTTACTGAAGCATTGTCGAGGCGAGGAGATGTACGTCGATCCAACCTAAGCCCTGTCCAAAGAGCCTATGGGTTTCGAGAAACGTCAGAAGCTCTTCATAGTCGGTGGTGGGGGCGACAGGGAGGACGGCTAGAGATGCGAGCACTTCAGCTCGGTGCCTCATATTACCGCAGGCAATTTCCCCGATGACGAGCGGGTGGCATATAACCAGGTCGTTGCCCAGCAGCCGTCGGAGAGCGGAAGAATCGGTACGCAAGTGCTCGATCCACACAGAGGTGTCGACTAGAGTGGGCAGACCTAGGCGGGGCGACGCCGGCGGATGTCTTTCAGACGGGGTTCGCTACCGCCCTGTTGAGCAAGTCGCTTGGCGGCTTCGCCTGATAATGAGGGCGTCAAGTCCCAAGCGTACGAGTTGCGACTTTTCCTGATTGCCGGTAAGTTGCACAGCGCGCTTGCTGAGCTGGTCGCCAATATTGATCGTTGTACGCATGTGCATAAACATGGATGGTCAAAGCATTTGCCGTCAAGCATTGCACCGAGCCGCCATGGTTGCTCTATCACCCGGTGGGCTCCCTGCTGATATGTCGCCCTCGGCTTTTCTTCCTCTTCGTTCATACGGTTCAACTCATCCCGCCTCATAGATGCCCCGGACGCTGTTTGGAGGGCTCTTGACTCATCAATATTTGTTGTTATACCTCTTGGTCATGGTTCCCGGTTCTCTGTCGACCAAGAAAGCGGTGGCGCTGTTTCATGCCTTGTCGGACGAGACCCGACTGGCCCTGCTTGAACGACTGAAAGGCGGGGAGCAGTGTGTGTGCGAACTCACGGATGCGATGAAAGCCGCGCAGTCGCGTCTGTCGTTTCACCTCAAGGTGCTGAAAGATGTCGGGCTGGTCGAGGATCGCCGTGAGGGGCGTTGGATGTATTACTCGCTCAGTTCTCAAGCCGTTGAGGAGCTGGAAGACCTGGTGGGTTTTCTCAAGAAGGCAGCAAAGTCAGCCCATTCGTCCGGGCGTTGCTGCTGATTTTTTAGCCTTAATAGATCAACGTTTTTTGATAGGAGGTATGTCATGAGTGACACACAGACGCTCAAAGAGGAAATCAAGACCAGATACGGGCAAGCAGCGTTGCAAGCCCAACGGCAGGAACGGCGATCGTGCTGTGGAACCGGCACTGTGCTGGAAGCGGGCAAGCTCGACCCTATCACCTCTCATCTCTATGCGGATCAGGAGACTGCCGCACTTCCTGAGGACGCGCTGCGAGCGTCGCTGGGCTGCGGCAATCCGACAGCGTTGGCGCAGATCGCTCCGGGGGAAACGGTGTTGGACTTGGGTTCGGGAGGCGGTATTGATGTGCTGCTCTCCGCGCGGCGGGTTGGGCCGACCGGCAAAGTATACGGCCTGGACATGACCGACGAGATGTTGGAGCTGGCGCGGGCCAATCAGGCCAAGGCGGGGGTGACGAATGTTGAGTTCTTGAAGGGCGATATCGAACACATTCCCTTGCCCGACAGCTCCGTCGATCTCATCATTTCCAACTGCGTGATCAATCTGTCGCCCGACAAGGATTTGGTGCTGGCGGAAGCCTTTCGCGTGTTGAAGCCGGGAGGGCGTCTGGCTGTGTCGGATATCGTTGTCCGAGGGGAGATCCCCCAAGAAATCCAGCGCAGCATTGAACTATGGGCCGGGTGCGTCGCGGGAGCCTTGGAGGAGAAGGAGTACCGCGCAAAACTCGAGCGAGCAGGGTTTGAGCGAGTCTCGATCGAGCCGACGAGAGTTTACACCGCCGCTGTTGCTCGAGAGCTCTTTGAGGGCACCGACCTCAATCTGGACGCTATTGCACCGACCGTCGACGGCAAGTTTCTAAGTGGTTTCGTGCGGGCGACTAAGCCACAGGCGAGCCCGGCAGCCTGCTGCTCGGCCACGTGCTGTTCATGAAACAGCGCGTACTGTTTCTATGTACGGCTAATTCAGCCCGCAGCCAGATGGCGGAAGGGCTGCTTCGCTATCTGGCTGGGGATTGGTATGACGTCTCTAGCGCCGGTACACATCCCGTTGGTCTGAATCCCGGTGCGGTGACGGCCATGCAGGAGCTGGGCATCGATATTTCAGCACAGCGGTCGAAGCGAATGGAGGAGTTTGTTGACCAGGCGTTCGATTACGTGATTACCGTGTGCGATCGGGCGAAGGAGTCTTGTCCACGTTGGCCTCACACGGGGCGTCTGGTTCATTGGAGCTTCGAAGACTCAGCTGTCGCCCTGAGACCTCCTGAAGAACGGCGGAATGTCTTCCGGATGGTGCGGGATCAAGTCAAGGAACGCCTCGAAGAGTTCATCACGGCTCGGTGATGATATGCCCGCCGGGTTTTTCTTCTCCCTCCGCCCATTCGGACACGGCCTGCGCCATCTCTTCCAATCGCTGTGCGGCGCGGCCAAATACCGTGTCGAGCGGATAGGTCCCATCGAGACCTCGCTCACCGCCTGAGACGCCCGTGAGCAGCTCCACGGCTTCTTCGATCATATTTACGGCATAGACAGAGAAGTGTCCTGATTCCACAGCCTCGACGACCTCGCGTCGAAGGGCTAAGTGTTTGGTGTTACGAGCGGGGATGATCACGCCTTGTTTGCCGGTCAATCCTTTGCGCGAACAGGACTCGAAAAACCCCTCAATCTTTTCGTTCACGCCCCCGATCGGCTGGATCTCACCCAACTGATTGACGGAGCCGGTGACGGCCAGCCATTGATGGATCGGCAGATCGGCGAGGCCGGAAAGAATGGCGACGAGCTCGGCTACGGCGGCACTGTCGCCTTCCACCTCGGAATAGGTCTGCTCGAACGTCAACGAGGCGCTCATGGCGAACGGATGCGCACCGGCAAATTTGCCGGCGAGATATCCGGCCAACGTCATGACGCCTTTGCTGTGAATCGTCCCGGCAAGCTCCGCCTCGCGCTGAATATCGATCACCCCCTTGGTGCCGACATATGTTCGAGCCGTGATGCGCGTGGGCCGGCCGAACGCATAGTCGCCGAGCTGATGGACCGAAAGGCCATTGACCTGGCCGACGACGTCGCCGTCGAGGTCGACCATCAACGTGCCTTCCTTGATCTCGTCCTGAATCCAATGTTCAACCAGGTTCGAGCGATGGCGTTTATGCGTCACGGCGGCGTCGACGTCTGCCCGAGTGACAAAGGAATGGCCTTCTTTCCTGGCCCAGTATCCGGCTTCGCGGATGAGATCGCTGATCAGGCTGAACCGCAACGACAGTCGGTCGTGGCGATCGGCGAAGCGGAGCCCTTGCCGAATGATGTCCGCGACCGCATCGGCTCCGAAGTGCGGCAGTCCTTCTTCGCGGCAGAGTTTGGCGATGAACCGGGCATATTGGCGGTCCTGCCGCTCGCTCCGTACCACCTCAGTGTCGAAGTCCGCCTTCACTTTGAAGAGTTTCCCGAAGTCTTCTTCGTACGATTGCAGGAGATGGTAGAGGATGGGTGGCCCGACCATGATGACCTTCACATTCACCGGGATCGGTTCAGGTCTTAGCCCCGCCGTCGAGAATCCGTAGAATTCTCCGGGATCCTCGATTTTCACCTCGCCTGTCTTGATCACGCGCTTCAGCGCATCCCAGGAAAATGGTTGGCGGATGGTATCCAGAGCGTTCACGATCAGATACCCGCCATTGGCTAAGAGGATGGTACCTGCCCGGATTTCCGTGAAGTCGGTGTACATGACCCCCATGTGTGCCCGTCGTTCGATCTTTCCGATCAGATTCGTATAGGTCGGATGAGATTCGTCGATGACGGGGGCGCCTGCCGGCGGGTCGTGCTGTACGATGAGATTGACGAGAAAGCGCGACGTGTCCGGTCGTTTGAGTTCCAAGCCTGGAATGGCAATGGGGGACCTTCGCGCGGAAGAAAATCCTTATAGTGGCGCACGATGTCGTCCCAAACACGCTCCAAGAACGTGGCGATTGCCGTCATGTCCTGGTAAGTCCGCCGCATAGTTTCATAGCGGCCTTCCAAGACATTCATGACCAGCTGGCGGTCCAGGTGCCGCTGCTGGTGCTCGGCTTCCTTCTCAAGGCCATGGATGTGAACATGAAAGTCACGAATTTCGCCCTCAAGCCTCTTGCGTCGTTCGTTCAAGTCCCGCTGTTCATCCTCGGTCATCGCTTCTATGTCGGCGGCGGTCATGGATTTGCCGGCTTTGAGCGGGACAATCCCGAATCCCACTGAGGTTTCTTCAAAGCCGAATCCACGAGTCCGACTGTGTTCCGTCAGTTCGTGGAAGAGCACTTTCTTCTTGGCATCGATGTCGTCGTGCAACTTGGCCTTCGCATCGAGATACTTCTTACTCTCAAACGCCATGGGAATATCGCGTCGCAATCCCTCAATAAATGCCGCCATCTCTCGTTTGAATGAGGCACCCTGACCAGCCGGAAGAGCGAGAGAGGTCGGACGAGAGGAGTCTTGAAAGTTATTGACGTAGCACCAGTCTGGCGGAGTAGGAGCGGCCAGAGCCATGCGTGTGACCATCTGCCGGACGAGCGTACCTTTTCCGGTGCCGACAGGGCCCGATACGTAGAGATTGAATCCTGGACCTTTCATGTTCAGCCCGAATTCCAGGGCCTCGACTGCCCGTTCCTGTCCGATGATTTCCGTGAGGGGTTCCAGCTCACCCGTATCCTTGAAGCCGAGTTGTCCTGCGTCGATCACGGGTGTGAGCATCGAGACGGGGACTTTGAACTTTTCCATCGTCATTTACAGTACCCTCGCAATCGGTGGTGGGAGTGCGACGACTATCGCTTGTGGGTCTTTCTTCCCGTCCTCCAGACCGAAAGCGACTTCCCTACCGTCTTCGAATTGCCTGAACGTCAGTCCTTGCAGGGCGTCCGCATGAAAATACACCTCATGCCCTCGCTGCAAGTCGTCCTACGGGCTTCAATCTCCGTCTTCCACCGGGGGGGCATGGCGACATTGCGACTTTCAATTTCCAATTCCATTGCGCCTCCATCTTGACGGTTCAGTTTCTACCACCAACCGGAGGTCGCAAACGATATGCCTATTTGATAAGAGCTGAGGGTTACAAGAAGTCAGTAAGGATGGTCGGTTCGTGTTCCGGTGCGTTAGGCCTGATTGCGCAGTGGCGCATTTTTCTACAGTCATACGTCGATCGGTGGAGCCGAAGGCGACAATCTCCGTCTCGACATTGTCTTCGATGAGTCATCTCACGCCTGTGGCCGGATGCTGAAAAGGTCCGCCGGCGACGTTCTCGCATCGCTCAGAGGCTCAACGCATCGAAGCGTATGCCTGCCTCTTCGCTCACTTCGGTCTTGCTGGACAACCTTTTTGAGTATCGTGAAGAGATCCTGGTGTTAACACCGTACGGACAGCTCCAGACATATTGTTGGGATCAACCGAGTTCTTTCGCAGCCTGGTGAAGCTGGAATATGACTTGCGTAGTGTAGCTTCATGCCGAAGTTGAGCAAGCAAGCGCTGGAAGAGTATCTACGGACTCGTTTTGGTCCTCGCGTCGAGCTGCGTTCCTATGGAGTCATCGGCAAAGAGAGTTCCAAAGGAGAGCAGAAGCGCTATGGGTACGGCACGCCTGTCAAATTGACGTTTCAGATCGGGCGCCGGGTTCAGTCCGCCGTGCTGTCGACCATGAAGCCAGGCCCGTTCGGTCATGAACACATGGCGGATCGGGCTCAAGCCATGTTGTGGGATTATGATTCGTATGGGCGTCTTCCTCGCCATGTGAAGGCGCTTGATGTGGGTGCATTCGACCGCAAGCAAGCCCTGTTCTCCCTCGCAGAATCTCGTGAATTCTTCGTGCTGAACGAATGGACCGAGGGAACGAGCTACCATGTGGATCTTGAGCGACTAATGAAAGGCGGCACGTTGCAAAAGTTGGATCGGCAACGCACGGTCGCCTTGGCTCGCTATCTGGCACAGATCCATGCGAAAAAGCGACGTGACCCGGATTTATACAAGCGCCGGCTGCGTGAGTTGATCGGTCATGGCGAATGCATCATGGGGCTGACCGACAGCTATCCCAAGCGCTGTGGCTTTATTACCGGTGATCTGTTGCGAACCGTCGAAGAAGCCTGCAATAGATGGCGATGGAGGCTCCGAGACAGGGCCAATCGGCTTTCCCAAGTGCATGGAGATTTCCATCCGTATAATGTGTTGTTCCGTACCGGAACGGATTTTGCCGTATTGGATCGGTCGCGAGGAGAATGGGGCGAGCCGTCAGACGATGTCACCGCCATGACGATCAACTATTTGCTCAACTCATTGATTCGATGGGGCAAGCTCCATGGACCGTTCGAAGTCTTATTCCGGCTGTTCTGGGATACCTATGTGGAAACGAGCGGAGATAAAGAAGTCACTGAAACGGCGGCTCCCTTCTTTGCTTTTCGCGGCCTGGTCGTGGCCAGCCCACTGTGGTACCCCAATTTGTCGGTCGCTATCCGACGGAGCCTGTTTCATTTTATCGAAAATGTCCTCGATGTGCCGCGCTTTGAGCCGGAACGGGTGAATGAGTATTGTCGGTGATGAGTGATCACAGCTCCATTGCCATCTGGCTCACCGGTCTGCCTGCGTCAGGAAAGAGCACCATTGTTGCCGCACTGAAGCCGCAGCTTGAAGCACTGGGGCTATCTGTTGAAGTGTTGGAGTCCGATGCGGTCCGGCAAGTCCTCACACCGACCCCGACCTATTCACAGGCCGAGCGGGACCTTTTTTACCGAGCCCTGGCGTTCATGGGGGCAAGATTAGCGGCTCATGGCGTGACGGTCATTTTCGATGCGACAGCCACTAAGCGGGCCTATCGAGACTTTGCCCGAAGCCTCATTCCCAAGTTCATCGAAGTGGCGGTCGAATGTCCGCTGGAACTGGCGATGCAGCGTGATTATAAAGGGACGTATCGCCGAGGCCAGCGTGGCGAATCATCAAGTGTGCCGGGATTACAAGAGCCCTACGAAGCGCCGCTGAATCCGGAAGTGAAGATCGATACGACGAAGCTTTCTGCGAAAGAAGCAACGGGGAAAGTGCTGGAAGTTGTGAAAGAAAAAATTCAAGGCTGATTGGACTCATGGATCGTGAGCACGAGTCACCCCCCGAAGTATTCTTGACTCCTGCTTGATGAGGCTCTCCATCGCCCGATATAGTGTCGCGTCATGCGCAATAAACCCAGGTCCCGTCGCAGAGAGGAGGACAGTTCCCTTTCTGAAGCGAAGGCTGGTCCCCACACTCCTGCTCCCGCCTCGGCAGCGATTCTTGCCGCGTTTCGTGCCCTTGCCGTCAACGATCTGTACACAATGGCCCCAAAGCAGTCGGTTGTCCGGGGCTACGACTATTACAGGCAGCAGAGGCTTCAGCATTATGTCTGGAGTCAGGATGGCGTCACGCTGACGGCGCAGGTGCAGGGGACCAGGCTGTACGAGGTCGACTTTTCTCTCGACGACGGGTTCCTCTCTGCCGTCTGCGATTGTCCAGCCTGGGATCATGATTGCCTTTGCAAACATGTCCTCTGTGCCTGTTTCGCCGCCAAACATCTACTTTCGCCGGAGACGTTCCAGTTGCCCGATCGGCAACAAGTCCATCTGGCCGCGCTCCGAACCGAGTTTCTTGGCGACCTCGATGAAACAGGCTCGATCAAGAGACCAGTCTCCATACGGAATGGGGACCGTCCCCTTGAGTCAGGCTATGAAATCGTCATCGACGCCGGCCAGTCGCATCCGCAACTCGGGATCTACCGGAACGGCGTGCGGCTTCCTGCAGGATGGACTCCCGCGTTGCCGCCTGAGCTGCGTCCACTGCTTAATCCGTCCTGGTTTTCGACAGGGGATGGAGACGAGCCTCTGCTGCACTATCTTCGCTACTCCAAACGACGATTTCCGATCGTGCTGAAAACCGGCCGGGAATCCATCGTTCTTCAATGGACCCCATCGGTCATATGTCGGAGCAAAACGGAGATCGCTCTTATCGGCGATGAGGTGAGGATTCGCGCGCTTTGTGTGGTCGACGGGATCGCGCTCGACCGGATCGTTCGCTTTCGCAGCTTCATGGCCGATGAGACTGGCCGCCGCTTGCTCTTCATGGAGGACGAAAGCGGATGGGCTTCGTTTCGCGCGTTGCGGAACGGCTTCCAAGGTCTCAACGCCTATGCTTTTGCCCACGGGCGGGCCGGGACGTTTTGTGCGGTGACATTGCCGGATGGCCTGGGCTATGGGCGTCGGCAGAGCATTCATGGAGAGACGGATCTCACCATTTCACGAGACGAGTTTCAATCCGCACAGATCGATCTGATCCATAAGCAGGCCGACAAAACGTTGTACGATCTGCTCTTGCGCGTGGATGGGAAAGAGGCGCCGCTTGACTCCTCTGCACCTCTGTCGGCAGGCAAAGAGGTTTCGTACGAGTTCATTCTGGCACCTCCCGCCGACGAGGCCACCGCGCCGACCGCCGCATGGACGTTGCAGGCACAATGCCGGCGCGGTGATGATCGGTTTGCTCCCAGCGCTTCGGCTTTTTCCTTCATCCTGGCGCTGGAGCAGGGCCGCGCTGTGTCCAACCCGCTGCGCGCGCAGAAACGCAAGGCCGTGCTCTACGATCTGTTCTTCACGTTGCTCACGGTTAGTGAGGCCAAGGAACGAGACCGCCGCATCAAGACGATACTGGATCAGACCGATTGGGCGCGGAGCATCCGTCTTGAGGCCGCTCAATGGTTGCGACACCATCTGTCTCTGTATGCCAGACCAGATGTGCGGTTGCAGATCGAGAGAGGGCAGTGGACGTTGCGCGCGATCGACAAACCCCGCGAAGTGGCGCTGTACAGGACGCCATTCGAGGTCTTCGGGCCGGATGCGTTTCGCGGCATGCCTTCTTATGACGTGATGGCGATCGACCCACGCTCGCTATTCGAACGATTGCCGGATCTTTTGAAAAAGCTGACTCGGGCCGGAATCACATTGCTGTACGAGGATCAGCCGCTCCGGCCCACTCGATGGGACTGCTCCGTCCATGTCAAGCGCCAGGACCGGAAAGGGACGGCGATCGACTGGTTCGAGATCCGGCCGGAGATCAGCTGCGACGGGGTGGCGGTCGATGAGGCGGAATGGCGGGCGGCACTCCAGCAGGGCGGACTGATCCGTACAACACGCGGTCTGCGGGTCTTGGATGGCCAGACCGTGGAGCGGCTCCGCGCGATCATGGGCCTCACGGGTGAGGCCCATGCGGATCGGAAGACCGCACAGGTCGTGAGTGTGCCCCGGCTGCAGATCCTCGACTGGCTGGCATTGCGAGAGCAGGGCATCCCTGTGTCATTGCCCGCCGAGGACGAGGCGGTACTGGCGCGTTTGCTGGGATTCGAGCGGATCGAGAAATCGCCGTTGCCGAAGGGCTTGCACGCCACGTTGCGCCCCTATCAGCGAGATGGCTACGACTGGCTGGCATTTCTCTACGAGCACCGATTCGGCGCCTGCCTGGCCGACGACATGGGATTGGGCAAGACACTTCAGACCATTTGCCTGCTGGCGGCTATCGAGGAGGGGCGCATCAAAGCGGCTCGTGGAGCGAAGGGATCTTATCTGATCGTCGTGCCGACGAGTCTCCTCTTCAACTGGGAACAGGAACTGGCGCGTTTCGCGCCCGGCTTGAAGGTCCATGTCTACAGCGGGAGCGAGCGGGCGCTCGATGCCAAAGACGGCGAGGTGGTGATCACGACCTATGGGCTCGTCCGCCGGGACATCGAGACCTTGGAGCGGACGGCGTTCCACGTGATCGTGTTCGACGAAGCGCAGGCGGTGAAAAATATTCTGGCGGACACGACGGGCACGGTCCGCCGGCTTAAGGGGCGCTTCAAGATCGCGCTGACCGGCACGCCGATCGAGAACCATTTGGGCGAGTATTTCTCCGTGATCGATCTCTGCGTGCCCGGACTCCTCGGCGAGTATGATCGGTTCAAGAGGGACTTGAAACGTGTCGCGGGTCCTGCGCTCGATCGGTTGCTGCGCCGGACGAGGCCCTTTATTCTGCGGCGGACCAAAGCCGAGATCCTCAATGATCTCCCGCCGAAAACCGAGCACGAGGTGTTCCTCGAGTTGACCGATCGCCAAAAAGCGCTCTACCAACAGACGGTCGCCCAGGTTCGCTCGACGATCGACGACGCCTATCGCACCAAGACCACCGGGCAGGCGCAGTTCATCGCCCTCACGGCCATCCTCAAACTTCGACAAGTCTGCCTTTCGCCACGACTGCTCACGAATCAAGGCGAGGAGACCTCGCCCAAGCTCGGTTTCCTGGTGGAGCGCCTACAAGTCTTGCGCGATGAGGGACACAGCGCCCTGGTGTTCTCGCAGTTCACCAGCTTTCTGGACCTCGTGCAGGAAGCCTGTACCAAGCACGCGCTGCCCTACCACCGGCTGGATGGGTCCACGGCGCCGGCGGCGCGCAAGGCCCGTGTGACGGAGTTTCAAGCCGGTGAACAGCCGGGCGTATTTCTCCTGAGCCTCAAAGCGGGAGGGCAAGGACTGAACCTCACCAAAGCAAGCTATGTCTTTCATCTGGACCCTTGGTGGAATCCGGCCGTAGAGCGTCAGGCATCGGACCGCGCGCACCGCATCGGACAACAGCGACCCGTGTCGATTGTGCGGATTCTCATGCGCCACAGTATCGAGGAGAAGATGATGGCGCTCAAGCAGCGAAAGCTCGAGTTGTACGACGCGGTCATGGCCGGCGTGGTGCGCGGCGCCGGGCAGGGCGTATTGACGAAAGCCGACTTCGACTTCCTGCTCTCGCCGAGCGCATGATCCCGAGGCCGGTCCTTTTTCCGGCTCAGGAAGCTGGAGGTTTATGCTTGATGTCGTCGATGCGAAATGCCGGCCAAGGAGTTGCCGAAACGTCAGCAGCGGCGAGTCGAAGCGTGGGCGGAACTGCATCAGCAGGGACTGATGGCCGACTGGAATTGTCTGCGGTCAGGCCGCAAAACGGATGGATCTAAGCTTCGCACCACCGCTTCATGCCATGAGCGAGAAGTACTGGAGAAACCACATCCTCGCATCCTCTGCCACCTGTTCCAGCGTACCTGGTTCTTCGAAGAGATGCGTTGCCCCGGCGACGATGACCAGTTTCTTCTCGCAGGTGAGGAGATCGTACGCCGCCTGGTTCATCGCAAGGACCGGTTCATCGTGGCCTCCGACGATCAACAAGGTCGGGGCTGTGACAGACGGCAGATATGGCTCGGCCAGGTCCGGTCGTCCTCCTCGCGATACCACGGCCTTGATGTTCGACGGCTCTCGCGCGGCAGCTTGCAAGGCCGCTCCCGCGCCGGTGCTGGCCCCGAAATACCCGATTCCCAAATTCCTGGTCCGTGGCTCCTCTTCCAGCCAGGCTTTTGCCAGCAACAGCCGATCCGCCAGCAGATCGATATCGAACACTTGGCGCCTATCATCCGCCTCATCTTCGGTTAAGAGATCCAGGAGCAACGTGGCGAGTCCACCTCGCTGTAAATGGCGCGCGACGAAATTATTGCGAGGGCTCAATCGTCCACTACCGCTTCCATGCGCAAAGACAACTACGCCTCGCAGACCGACCGGGAGTCCGAGGATCCCCTCCAGAGCCAGTTTCCCTTTTGTGATCTTTACATTGTGTTCGGGTGAGGCGGTCATGGCTTAGCCCGTTTCTTTACAGGACTGCAGGGAGCCGGACGGCTGAGATCGGGCGGCAATGTGGTCTTGTCATCGACGCAGGCGGCGTTGAGCTGTGTCTGCATGAGACCGATGACCGACGAGAGCATGGCGCCCTTGAAGTTCGTGCGATGCAAATTCGCCGAGTCCAGCCGAGCACCGCTCAAATCGGCTCCGGCCAGAGAGGCGTGTTGAAGGTTGGCTTCTTGAAGATTGGTTTCCTGAAGATTGGCATGGGTCATGTCGGCATGGCTGAAGTTCGACCAACGGAGGTCCGCACCGACAAAATTCGACGATTCCAGATTGGCTCTGTTGAATTGTGCGTGAGTCAGGGAAGATTTCGGAGCGTACAGTTCGTTCAGATCACCGTTCATGAAGTTGACGCGCAATCCCTTGGCGCCGATAAGGACCGCGCGGTTGAGATTCGCGTCCAGGAAATCGGCTTCATCGAGGACGGCATGATAAAGAATCGCCATTCGGAGATTCGCCGAGTGCAAATCCACCTTGACCAGAGCGGCCTCTTCCAGGTTGGCTCCTTCCAGGTCCGCGTCATGCAGATCTGCACCGGTTAGGTCGGCATACCGGAGATCAGCGCCGCGAAGAATCGCTTTCTTAAGATTGGCATTGCGCAAATTCGTTTCGTCCAGATAGGCGCTTTCCAAGTCGGCTTCAATCAGACGGGCTGCTTCCGCTTGCGCGCGGTCCAGTAGGGTGCCCTGAAGGTTGGCGCGATAGAAATTTGCGTTGGTCAGGATGGTGCGACGCAGGTCGGCGCTTGTCAGGTCGGCATTCACCAGGACCGCACCTTTCAGGGTAGCTCCGTACAAATATGCCTCGGCGAAGTTGCTGCCGGTCAAATCGGCAGAGGTGAGATCGGCCCCTTGCAATTGTGCCCGCTCGAACGAGGAGCCATTCAACTTGGCGTCGATCAGGGCGGCGCCGAAGAGAGCAGCTTCATCACCGACCGCGCGTGAGAGATTCGCCCCGGTGAGCCGGGCATGGCGCAGATCTGCTCCAGAGAGATTACTGTCTATGAGAACGGATTTGGTGAAGTCGGCTCGAGCAAGGCTGGCTTGAGAGAGGTTGACCTGAGACAGCTTGGTCTGGCGCAGGACGGCGCCTTCGAGGTCGGCCCGTTCGAGATTCGCCCCCTCCAGTGCCGTCCGGCTCAGATCCGCTTGACAGAGTTCAGCGCGCTTGGCCTCCGGGTTGTCCCGATACTCCATCCATTGTTCATGTGAGCGCACGAGAGCCTGCAATATTTTGGCCGGGACAGACTTTTTCTTATAAGGGCTCTTGCAGATAGACAACTCGGGCGATGTCGCATGGGAAGCTGATGTGCCGGCCGGCCCGGCCCCTGAGGCGGGGAGTCCGACGAGGAAGATAATTCCGACAAAGGCGGCCGGTACAAAGAAGTGCGTCATCTTGTTCCCCCTAGGAATCAGAGCCTGCGGTCGACCGTCTGAGCGAGACTTTGCAAAGCCAAGGAAATCCGAACGTCATAGGCCGGCACTGGCTCAAGAGACTGCAATGCTGAGGGAAGTTGTCCCAACTGTGCGGCCGCATGGCGTCGCAGTTCGGACAAGCCGGGTGAGTGAGCAAGGCGGCGGCCATTCTTCATGACAAGGTCAAGCAACGGTTCCCCAGGCAATTGATCGTTGTGCGTTGTGACGATATCGTGGCTCAAATGCTCGTCGTCCGCAAGATACCGATAGACTTGTTTGCGGCCGGGCCAAGTGGCTTTGCCTTCGGATCGCTTTCGACAGGGACGGCCGGCATATTCTTGGAGTTTATAGGCGCAGTCCAGCGAAGACGCGTCAGAGGAGGTTGTCATGGCTGTGCCGACAGCGAAACTGTCGATTGGGGCGGCGCTCTCGACTAGGGCTTTCACACGATATTCGTCAAGGTTGCCGCTTGCGAGAATCTGTGCATGGGGCAAGCCTCCTTCATTGAGAATGCGTCGAACCTTTCGAGCATGGTCGGCCAGATCACCGCTGTCTAACCGTACTCCTTTGATGGTGATGCCTCGAGCCTGAAGCGTTCGGGCCAACGACACGACTTTGCCGGCGGCCGCTTCTGTGTCGTAGCTGTCGATCAAGAGGACGACGTTATCCGGTTGGGCTTCGGCGAAATGTTCAAAGGCAACGGTTTCATCTTCGTGGGCTTGCACGAAGGAATGAGCCATGGTGCCGTACAGGGGAATTTGATAGGCCATACCGGCCAGCACGGTGGCGGTTCCTGCGAAACCGGCCAGATAGCTCGCTCGCGCGGCGAAGAGACCGGCCTCGGCACCGTGCGCACGACGAAGCCCAAAATCGATGAGCGGCCTCCCTCCTGCGACCAGCACAGAACGCGCTGCTTTGGAGGCCACCATGGTCTGAAAGCTTAAGAGATTCATCACGCGGCTTTCCACGAGCTGGGCTTGAGGAAGCGGCGCAACGATTCGGAGGATGGGTTCTTGAGGAAAGAAAATCGTCCCTTCGGGCATAGCCTCCACATCCCCGGTGAACCGCAGCCTTTCCAAATAGTCGAGGAGCTGTGAACTGAACTGGCCGGATTGATCGAGCCAGGTGAGTTCTTCCCGAGAAAAACGCCACTCCGAGAGATAGTCCAGCACCTGTTCGAGGCCGGCTGCGATTAAGAAGTTCCGATGCTCAGGCAGTTTCCGGACAAAGAATTCGAACAGGGCCGGCTCGTCCATCCCTTGTTTCAGGTAGGCCTGGGCCATCATGAGCTCATACAGATCTGTCAGGAGTGCGCTGGTCGAAGGATTCATGTTCCCAGCATCTCCCATCGAATAGGTGAGGCTCCCAGGCGGATGATCTCTTCTTCGGCTCGACGACCATCCTCGGGCTGAAGATTGACTGCCTTGATGCCGTCCACCAACAAACAGACGTCATAGCCGCGCCTCCGAGCGTCCTTGACCGAATTCAGCACACAATAGTCGGTGGCCAATCCTCCGATGAAGAGACGATGCACAGTCAGGGCTCGCAAATGTTGATCGAGTGTAGTGCCTTCGAAGCCCGAATAGGCGTCTTGATCTTGATTGAAGGCCTTGTAAATGACGTGCGCCGATGGGGGTGTAACAAACGACGATGGCGGTAGAGCGCCTGGTGAACCCGCGACACAATGCACAGGCCACGGACCTCCTTGGGGCTTGAACGAGCAATGGTCGGGTGGGTGCCAATCACGCGTCAGAAAAATCGGCAGGCTGTGGGCCTGAAAGAGGCGAACATAGTTCAATAGAATCGGAATGATGGAATCGCTCTCGCTGATCCCCAGCCTTCCTCCTGGTAAAAAATCATTCTGAATGTCAGCGAGGAGCAATGCATCGTGGGGCGTGAGTGCAACCATGGGAGTCATTACGAGGTCTGGCAATCTGACGTTCTGTCGACCTCGGGCATGATTCCGTCATCGTGCCTGTTGCGACAATAAGCGAATATACGCCACGACGTCTTGCATTTCTCCGTCGGTGAGCTGGCCGCGCCAAGCATGCATCGGACTGAAGACGACGCCGTGCTCGATGGTCCGCAGTAACTCCTCATCGGATTTCAGGAACGATTGGAACCGCTGAAAATTGGTCGGGGAGACTTTCAACGAAGCAGCGGCTGGTCCATCGCCTCGGCCGCTTGGTCCATGGCAGCTTTGACAATGCAGCTCGTACAAGGCTTTTCCGCGGGCAGGGTCAGGAGGATAGTCTTGAGCGTAGAGTGAAGATATCCATGGTCCGTTTGCAATCAAAATTCCGAAGAGCCCAGATGCAAGGAGTCGAAATGGTATGGACTGCCACGTAGCTGCAGGCACGGTGCTAACCCTAATCCGAAATAATTTTGACAACAGACCGCATAACCGCTGCGGGTGACGTGGCGAACGGGGCGAACTTCTCACCCTCCCAACCCTGCCGCGCCGAGACGCGGCTTCCAGCAAGCGCGCAACGGAAGGGCCCCACTGGGGGATGGGTGGAGTGAGCACGGTGGGGCTGTTCGCCATGGCAGGACCCGCGGATAAACCAAGAGCCGAATTTTTACTTTCGGATTAGGGCTAACTCTTCTTTGTGGTGTGAGCAATGAATGGGCTGAAGAGTTGCTGCAGCTTTTTGCTGCCGCACGCGGGGCATGTCACCATCCCACCTTCATGCTCCTTCAAGGTCACCACAATCAACGATTCTTTCCCACAGTCGAGACACTTATAGTCGTACATCGGCATGGTGCGCCCCTTTCGACAATCAGCCAAAAATCATGAGTGGATAGATTCCCTGGTGCAACAGAGCGTGTGAAACACTGCCGAGCACCATGCGGGTGATGCCGCGGCGTCCACGAGATCCCATCAGGATGAGATCCGGATGGGAGGTCTTGGCTTCTTGAATGATGCTCTCAACGGGGGTACCCAGCATAGTTGCCACGCGGGTTTGATAGCCCCAGGGGCTGAGCTTGGCTGCCGTTTCAACGAGAAAGTCGTTTGCCTTGCGGAGCGCATGGGTTTCCATCTGCTCGGCTAAGACCGCATCCACCGGCCAGGGTGGCCTGGTATGGGGGAGGACGGTGAAGAGGGTAATCGTGGGGGGATCACGAAAGGGTTTCTGTTGAAGGAAGGCGAGGGCCTGGTCTGCATCAAAGGTTCCTTGCAAGGGAAGCAATATGCCATGAAGCGTTTTCAAGGGACCGGGAAGAATCAGTTTCACACCAGGCCCGAAGGTCAGCACTCGATGGGAGACGCTTCCGATGAGCCGTTCCTTGATCGGTCCAAATCCTCGGGTACCTAAGAGAATCAGCCCGACCTTGAGTTGTTCTGCCAAGGCCACGATCTGATCCGCTGGAGATCCGACGACCAGATGTTTTGTGACCGGCCCGACATCCAATGGAAGCAACGACACAATGCGATCCAACAGGCGAGTCCCATCGTCGTGCATGGTTCGCTCGACCGTCTCGTACAGTTCCTGCGCCACTTCCGGCATCATCATGGGATAAGCCGGGCTATGGACATCGAGCACATGCACAATGTGAAGTTCCTCGGCGCGAGACAGGTACTTAAGGGACCGGACCGCCTCATACGAATGATCAGAACCGTCGACAGTGAGCAAAATTTTCATGGCGTCACCTTCAAGGCTGCGGATCTGCTGCTTCGTTTCACATGAGTCATTCAGGCATGAAGCCGTCAACCATCACCCGTGGCAGGCCCACGTCATACGACCTCGCCCTTCCCTAGAGAGGATGTTGAGCAAGTCCAATGCCGTCCCGAGGTGAGAGGTGAAATGCGAGATGTGAAAGGAATTGGAAGCAGTTGCGCGATGCACCGGTTTACACCTCACAGTTCACGTCATACCTCTCATCTGGTGTGGCGCCTTCTGCTACAGGCAGTGAGTGACTGCTGTAGCAGAGAACCCCTGCATTCGGGGGCGACTCTATGGCCAGTGGCCGAATACGATAAGAACGACTGCAAATCTGTGATTCCTCCGCACGCGTATCTATTGCGGGAAGGTCATGGAGCCTGGCATTGTCTTTGCTCGATTCTCGTCAGGAGGATCGCTCATGGGGCGGAATACTGATCTCTTCAAGGCCATCCTGGTTCCAGTGGATTTCTCTCCTTGCTCGGATGAGGCATTCCGGGTTGCCTGTCAAGTCGCCCGGCTCTGTGGGGCGACGCTGCTCGTCCTGCATGTGATCGACACCAGCGCCCTTGCCGCGTTCAATCGGTTGGGTTTGCTGGCCGTTCCCTCCGATGCCGTGCCACAACGCCGCCGCTTACGCCATCATGCCCGCCTAAAAGTAAGGCAATTGTTGGAGTCGAAAGTAGCCGCGGATGTGAAGATCACGCGCCTGATCGTGGAGGGGGCGCCCTTCATCGAGATTGCCAAAGTCGCGCGTACGGGGAATATCGACCTGGTCGTGATGGGGAGCTACGGTGGACGGTCCGGTAGTGTGGACAAGATTTTCTTCGGAAGCACGGCTGAAAAAGTCGTTCGCACGGCTGGCTGCCCCGTACTGACCGTGCCGCTTACCACATCCGCCCCACAACACAAATCGACAGGATAACGAACAGAATGCACAGACTGCGATGAGTGGAGAGGTACTTCTGTTGAGTGCGGAGGCACTGTGAGTGTGTCGGCAGGAGGACTGAGAATTCTCCTTGCGACTGACGGATCGCCTGGATCGGCGGCAGCGGAAGCCTATGCTTGTGGGCTGGTTCAGGCATGGGGAGCCTCTTTGACTGTGATGAGCGTGCTGGAATTTCCTCCTGGAATGGACCCGGACTACGCGGTGAATCGACTGTACCTGGATGAATTGATGAAAGAAGCCACGACGAAATTAACGGATCTCAAGGCGCGGGTGGCCGCGCTTGGCATTGCCGTACAATCGTCTGTTGCAACCGGAATCCCGAGCGAGGAAGTGTCGGCCGCCGCGCGAACCCAAGAGGCCGAATTGATTGTCGTCGGAACGAGAGGGAAGACCGGTCTCGAACACGTCTTACTGGGAAGTACAGCCGAGCGAGTCATTCGAACGGCGCCCTGCCCAGTTCTCACTGTTCCGATGGTCAAACAACGGGCAGATGGAAGTTCGAGCAGCGAAAAACCGAACTGCCCACCGAAGCGAGTGCTGGTGCCGGTCGATTTTTCAGATTGTGCACTCGATGCGCTGGAGTACGGAGCACTGGTTGCCCAACGATCACAGGCTTCCATCACACTGCTTCATGTACTGGAGCCGGTCTCGTACGGGTTAGATTTCACGCTCCCTCGGATGACGAAGCGGGAACAGGTTCGAACAGAACTGACCAAGCGACTGTCCAATCTCAGATCGGCGCTCACCTCGGTCGGCATCCCGTCCGACTTCGTCAGTTCCGGCGGGCTGCCGGCCGATTCTATCCTCGATGCGGCTCGATCTCGGTCGGTTGATTTGATTATAATGGGAACCCATGGCCGGCGCGGCTTGTCGCACACATTATTCGGCAGTGTCGCGGAATCCGTCCTGCGCAGATCATCATGCCCTGTTCTGACGGTCCGCAGTCCGAAGTTCCGCCCAGGCCATCGTCGTGTGTTTTCAAGTCAACTCATTCCAGCAAGTCATTAACCGAGGAGTAAACCATGCGAAGGACCACGAAGAAAACCGGCAACGTGACGGCCAAATCCTCCTCTGAACCCGGCACAGACCAGAGGCCCATCGAATCGCCGGATGGGATGTGGGAACGGATCTCGCGGAAAGCGTACGAGCTCTGGGAACAGCGCGGTCGTCGCGAGGGCAGCGCGATTCGAGATTGGCTCGAGGCGGAAGAAATCGTTCTGGGAGAAATTCATGAAGCACGCGGGTGAACAAGCGACAGGATTCTGGACTCCGCGGCCTCTGTCCTTGGACGGAGTGCTCTCGCGGCTGGAAAACCTTTCGCGTCAACCGGAATTCTGGCTGCAACGTGAACTGGCACAGGCACGAGCACTCAAACCGTATTTGGAAGGAAATACAGGACGGCTTGTTGCTCCACTCGATCAGGAAATAGAACTGGCAAGTCTCTACCTGTTCTGCGACTACTACCCCGACGATGGACAGCTGACTCTCATCGAACAGCTGCGGGACGTTATCAGCGAGCACATTCCCGAAGAGGAGCGGCAGTGGCTCGATCCCTTGAAGCATTCCTATCTCGATGTCCTGAAACCGACCTCCCCGCCAAAACCTGGTCAAGATCTCGCGCTGCAATCACTTGCCGATGGGACGAGGCTGATCCTACCAGGCGGCGATTTCGTCAAGGATCTTGCGGCGGACCGTCCGTTGCTTATCAGAGTCATCCGTGATCCAAGCGCCCAGGCGTCAGAGAGGGCCGTATGGGCCGGTTGTGGGATCGCCGTTTCACAAACCGATGCGGAGGCCTTGCTCGACATCACATCGGAATGGCGTCGAGAGATGGAGGTGACCACCGGATCCTTTGCGCTGGGAGAATGGAAGGAGTTTGCCAAGCGATTCGGCTACATGCTTCTCTGGGCATTCGCGCAACGACGTATGGCTGCCTTGGTGGATGCCGTCGTCCATATCGGATATCGCAATCCGAACGGCCAGCCCTATCTGTATGCAGTCGCTCTGTACGACCACCATGAACATCGATTCTTCGCCGACGTCCTGGCTGAGATGAACGAATTTCATGTAGAAAGGCCGGCTTCGGAGGCCACGCAGAGCGTTGCGGGAGATCGTCCGTTGCCCCGACAATGGGTACAACAGGAAGACGGTAGGCTCGTTGCCCGACTCACGCTCACCCCCTTTCAACTGATCGTGGAATGTGACAGTCCGCAGCGGCTGGACCACATCAAGCATCGGCTCGCGGCCTCGTTGGGATTTTCATTGCATTTCAGAGGCGAGACGTTGGTGCCACCCGTTCGGAAACTATCGGTGGATGAACTCATGTCCAATGAACCTCCGACGTTGGTCGTCACCAGCGAAGAAGACTACCTGCTGCTCAACCAGTTCCTGGAGAAAGCGTACTTGGAGTGGTCGGATCAGCCGCATCTCGCGCTCAACGGCCAGACACCTCGGCATGCGGCGGCAACGGCGACGTTGCGGCGCAGGGTCGGTGATCTGATCGACGACATGGAGCGGTATGATCCGGGCTGTCAGCGGTTTGGGAAACCGGCCTTCAACTATAACCGTCTTCGCGCCCATGTCGGTTTGGAAGAAGTGCCGGAGTAATTAGAGTCGCACCTCTTGCCTCCCGACAGGATCCAGTATACAACCATGCCGCAAGTGATGAAGGAGGTGGAAGGCGAATGGGAAATAGTCTAGGGAGAAGCCGATGATGGAGCAACGAACGATGGTCGGCATTCTCGTCGGTGGCGGCCCGGCTCCAGGAATCAATAGTGTGATCAGTGCGGCCACGATCCGCAGTATTCTCGGCGGCTCGGACGTGCTGGGGATCATCGATGGATTCAAATGGCTCATGGACGGAGGCACAGGTCAAGTACGGCCGCTCTCGATCGAGGAGGTGAGCCGAATTCATTTTCGGGGAGGGTCCTACCTGGGCACGTCACGTGCGAATCCGACCAGAAGCGCAGAATCTCTCGACAACGTGTTGTTTGCACTCTCGAGTCTCGGCATCACGCGCGTGATGACGATCGGCGGTGACGATACGGCGTTTTCCGCCATGCAGCTGGAAGAACGAGCCAGTGGTCGCCTTCAAGTGGTTCACGTTCCCAAGACCATCGACAACGATCTCGACCTTCCTTATGGCATTCCGACGTTCGGGTTTCAAACGGCTCGTCACGTCGGTGCCGAAATCGTGAAAAATCTTATGGTAGACGCCCGCACCACCACGCACTGGTACTTGGTCGTGACCATGGGTCGCAAGGCCGGCCATCTCGCTTTGGGTGTCGGGAAGGCTGCCGGTGCCACGCTGACGATCATTCCGGAGGAGTTTCGCGAACGGCCGGTCAAACTGCAACGGGTCGTCGATCTTTTAATCGGGGCGATAATTAAACGACTGGAACATGGTCGGGCCGACGGTGTTGCGGTGCTGGCCGAAGGACTGGTCGAAATTCTCGACCCGGGTGATCTTGGGGGGTTGGAGCATGTTGAGCGAGACGAGCACGGCCATTTGCGAATGAATGAGGTGGATGTCGGCGAGGTGTTGCGGCGCGAACTGACGAAGCAGCTTCACCAATTGGGACTTTCGCTCAGCCTGGTGGCGAAGAACGTGGGGTATGAGCTCCGCTGCGCCGATCCGATTCCCTATGACATCGAGTACACGCGAGACCTCGGCTATTGCGCCGCCCAGTATTTACTCGACGGCGGGACCTCAGCTATGGTCTCGATTCAAAACGGACGGTTCACCCCGATTCCGTTTAAGCAGATGGCGGATGTGTCAACTGGACGGACCAAGGTGAGGATGGTGGACGTCGAGTCCGAGTCCTACAAAATTGCCCGACAATACATGATTCGGCTGACTGAGGATGACATGAAGAATCCGGATGCGCTGAGCCGCTATGCAGCTTTAGCAAGCCTGTCAGTAGAAGCGTTTCGAGAGCGGTTCAGCATAGTTCTCTGAGCGGCATGGATGCATCTCGCTGAACAAAGGGTATCCGGCATGAAGATTCTTGCGGCAACCGATGGATCGAAATACGGCCGGTGGGCGATTGAATGGCTGGCGGAGATGCCGTTCACTGTGAAGCCGGTTGTTCGCGTGCTGCACGTCGTCGACGTGGCGAGCGTTCGGGCTCCCTTCATGATCCAACCGGTGATCATCGGCACCGAACGGTACATTCAGTCCGAAGTGAAGCGCCTGGAAACAGCGGCCAAATCCACAAAAAAAGAATCAGAGGGCTTGTTGTCGAGGCTCGGTTTGAGCGGAACCGTAACGACCGACCAAGGCGGTGTGGCAACCACGATCATGAAGCATGCGCAACGTGGCATAGGACTCCTGTCGATAGGATCCCGGGGCTTGGATGCCTTGGATCGCTTCATGCTAGGCAGCATCTCAAACCATGCCATCCACCATGCTCCTTGCTCTGTACTGGTCGTGAAGGAGAGCCCTCGGCCGCTCAGGCATGTGGTGTTGGGGATCGATGGCTCGGCAGCATCTGATAAAGCGGTGAAGTTCCTGATGCGCTATGTCAATCCGATCCTAGATGGTCCGGACCAGGAACCACTCATGGTGACAGTGACGCATACGGTGCCCTACTTCAAGTATCCGGAGGTCAAGGAGACCGGGAGAGCGCTGGTACAACGTTATGGTGATAAACTCGCGAAATCTGGCTTCCTGGTACGTGAAGCTTTGAAGCTGGGGAAGCCGGCTGACGAGATCCTGACGGTGGCCAAACAGGATAAGGCGGATCTGATCGTGACTGGAGCGAAGGGGTTGGGCGCGATTCGCCGCGTCCTACTCGGCAGCGTCTCCACCCGTGTGGTGCAACATGCTCACTGTGGAGTGCTCGTGGTCCGCTGATCATCTAAAGTAGGGGATGGCTCATAACCGGCGGAACGGACTTGACGGAAAGGAGGAAAGCGCAATAAACTGACGCGCTCTCGGATTATCAAGGGAGAGGATTTATGACAGCATTAATGAAGATCGACCAAGACTCGCTTCCTGATCGTTTAGTGACGGGGCTTTCAAAAATCGGTTTGGCGATGAAGAGCCGCGCATGGAGGCGGAAGGGGCGTCCAGGTATCGGTCCCCTGCAAATCCAAGTCCTAACATTTCTTCGGTCTCGACCGAATCATTCGGCTACCGTCTCGACGATTGCCAGGGAACTTTCCGTTAAGCTGCCTACCGCTTCTGAAGTTATCCGGACGCTTGAGCACAAGCGTTTGGTTCGTCGCCGCCGTCGGGAAATCGATAATCGCGTCGTGACCGTTCATCTGACCTCGCTTGGAGCCAAGGCAGGTCACGTGGAAAACCGATGGCCTGAGATTCTCGCATCTGCGACCGAAAACTTGTCGGTACAAGAACAAGTCGCCCTGCTCACCGTGCTCGTGAAACTGATTCGCGCGCTTCAATTGCAAGGGGAAATCCCTGTTGCTCGTATGTGCATCTCCTGCGAGCATTTCCGTCCCCATGCCTATCCGGAATCAGACCAACCGCATCACTGTGCATTCTACAATGTTGCCTTCGGAGATCAGGCATTCCGTCTCGATTGCCCGGAGTACTTAGAGGCTTCCACGGCAGAGCCGCATAATAATGTCGACGTTTACAAAACTGTGAGTGTAATCCAATCCGCCTAGGGATGATCGCTGGCGGCCGGCGGGCCACAGCGCGCCTACCGTGCCGGCTGTTCAGTTCAGTTGATGTAGAGTTGTCGATCCGCCTCGACCTGCTCCATCAAGTCTTCCAACGCAGCCTGTAACGCAGTTTCGATGGGAACGCGGTCGGAATCAGTGACCCAGCGTACCGATGATCCCACTGCGGTCTGTTCGGTCTGATACGATTTGATAAGCCGGACGCCTTCGATCATCTCTGCTTGCAACCCGATTCGATAATGATAGAGGCCGCTGTGAGAGGTGAGCGTCAGTTTCGTGGCCACACGAAAGGCCAGGTCGGCTGGGTCAGACGAGACCGAAGAGAAGGCGCCTCGTTGTTGCAGGTACCGCAAGATTGCCTGTTTCAAGTCGAGATGCGACCATTCCAGCAAGACTATGCCTGGCCGATGGTCCGGCCCTTCCATTGAAATCGGGCTGATCACGGCCTGAAGCGTTCGAGGGATGGTGGCGGTCGAGGCGCTCGTGGGGAGAGGCGTCACCTGAATTCGATGAACACATCCCGCCCATGTCACACAGAGCCCCAGCAGCAGCATTCTAAATGTAATTGAGTGGATCATGGGCAATCACAGGGTGGGCGGATCGAACCTTCCTCAGAATGGTTTCGACTCTGCGCGATCAGCGTGTCGAGCTGGAAGAGGGATCCGACACGATCTCCAAGTCTTTTAACGCTCGAGTGGCCTGTTCTCGGTAGGTGCGTTCCGTCGGCTCTGTGTAGGTATCGATCACACGCTGATAGGTTGCACGGGCTCGCTCCGGCTGCTGCTTGATCGCAAGATATTGTCCCAGCGCAATCCAATTCTGAGCTGCTGTGCCTCGAGCCGTTGTCATCAGCGCGAATTCCCGCCCGACCTGCGATGTTCCCTGCGACTGACCCTGCTTCCTGACCGTGTCCGCCATCTGGTCGGCCATGGCTTCGATCTGTTCGTTTTCGTGAACTGCGGCTCCCACCCTATTGGCCTTGAGGTGCGTGTAAAAGTTCTCTACG
>PHGD01000059.1 GCA_011090425.1 Nitrospira sp. LK70
CGCGCAGCACCCGAAGCACGGCATCCATCTTTTTGTGCGAGGAGAAGCGGCCTCGTTCCGCCTTCGATTTCGCCATGAACACCTCCATCAATGAGGGGCAGTATGCCCCAAATGTGTGTCCAAGGAAATCGTGGGGCGGAGGAGTAGGGTGACCTTGCCCCTCAAACTGCTTGCCGATCTGCACATGATGAGCGCGATGGGGTACCACGAAGCCTCCAGCGCCCCAGAGGTCCAAGAGTCAGCGGGTATCAGGCCAAGTCCGGAAGGAGGGTGAACCCTTCGCGCTGTGCGGCAGCACGAAGTCTCTGATCCAGACAGACGAATTCATGCTCGGCTGGGTGTCCGTCCGCCCAGACAAGAGCGGCTGCCAACTGCAAGGAGTCTGCGGCCCTTAAAGGATGGAGGAGCAGAACCCTTCCTGCCTGCTCTCGGACCTTGTTGCTCGGTTCGATCTCCGTCCATTCGGCCAGCAACTGAACGGCAAACCGTCGCGCATGCTCTTCCTCGGTTTGCGAGAAAATGCCCTCGCGGCGTAGCCGCGCAAAAGTTGAATAGCATTCAACGAGGGCCGTCCACCAAACGACGAGCGACCTATCCTCCTCTGCCAGCCTCTTCAGGCGTGCGGTTCGAGGCTCGTTCAGGCAGAGCGGAACGATCACTGAAGAGTCCCAGAACCTCATCGCCCCTCTGCTCGCTCTTCGAGCAGGGCTTGAAGGGCCAAGCCCTTGGGGTCTTTCGGTCTGGAGAGCTTCCAGAAATCACGAGGCAGTTTGCCGGATCCCAAGCGGACCAGGCCCGCACGGGCCAGTTCCTGGAGGTGTGAAGGGATGGCGGTCTCCTTGTGCGAGAGAGGGACGATTTTGGCGATGGGCTTGCCCCGCTCCGTGATAATGACCTCCTCGCCGGTCTTCACTTTAGCCAGAAATTCACTCAGCGTGGCTTTGAGCTTCGACACGGAGGCGCTTTTCATGCGGTCTCCATGGTCATGTGCATATGGCTATTATAGTCCGGTGCTTGCCTGTGTCAATGGTACGTATCCATGCGCCGGCCAGGTCTGAAGCGGTCACCACCCTCCATCGCCTAGGCAGGAAGCCACGGCTGTCCGGCCTTCGCAGCCGAAGCTGCTTCGGGGAGCAGGCTCAAGCTGCGGATCTCCACTTGTGAAGGTCGCCAGGAAGCAAGGGCGTAACAAGCCGGTAATGGACGTGCCTTCGGAAGTGGGTGTGTGCGATAAATGACTGATGGCCAAAATGTGGGTTCGGCGACAACAGGTGGACAGCATAGTTATTTGTCCCTGTACCACGGCCACCGTAATCTGGTGTGGACTTTTGTGAAAGCCGTGCCGGGTATCTTATTCTGGCTGTTGTTGCCGCTGCACGTAGGGATGAATCTGGCAAGCATCCTCTGGTTTGCGTTGAAGGGACGGGGCGGCGTGATCTTGCGAGCCAAGCGCGATGCGCTGCTGAGGTTGCGGAAGATGTGGCGCAAGCGGCAGGCGATCCAATCGACCCGCATTGCCACGGTGCGTGAGATTTGGCGGTTGATGGACAAGCATGTCGTTCGGGCAAGGTGAGGCTAGCCCGGATTAGCGCCGATCTCAATAATGGTGTTTTAGAAGAACAGGATTCCTCAGATCGGCCCACTGTCTTCCGCAGTTTGTGCGCCAATCGACTGATTGACTTGCGCGGTAGGCTTGGCCTAAGTTTAAGGCTCAGCCAAAGCTTAGCGGGATTTCGCTAGGGAATACGAATGCTGAGCACGACGAGCTCCGACCAACAATTCGCCTCATTACCACGTTGCGCAGACAATCTTGAGCTATGTTCGACCTTCGATGCAGTATCGCTGATTATCGTGAATTATAACGCAGGCGATCTTCTTGAGGTCTGCGTCTCATCCACCGCAAATCAGGCGGATGAAGTAATTGTGGTCGATAACGCCTCAAGCGACGACAGTTTGGCGCAACTTGCGGCCGCGTTTCCGGGCGACCGGAGGTTAAAGATTGTTCGTAATCGAGAGAATCTTGGGTTTGCAGCGGCTTGCAATATCGGGGCTGAACTCTCCACCGGAAGTTACCTGTTTTTTCTTAACCCCGATTGCGTGCTGACGCCCAACTCAGTGAAGCAATTGCTCAAGACGCTGGAGCAGTATCCTGATGTAGGAATGGTGGGTGGTTTGTTGGTGAACCCCGATGGGACAGAACAGCCTGGGGGGCGGCGGGCCATTCCAACGCCATGGCGGTCTTTTGTTCGAGCATTTGGTTTGTCACGATTTGCAGATCGATGGCCGCGGCTGTTTTTTGATTTTCACTTACACAAGCAGCCGTTGCCGACTCACCCCATCGAGGTCGAGGCCATTTCAGGCGCGTGCATGCTGGTCCGCCGCGTTGCGATGCAATCCGTCGGGCATTGGGACGAGGGTTATTTTTTGCATTGTGAGGATCTGGATTTTTCCATGACCTTGCGAGGCAAGGGCTGGAAAATCATGTTTGTGCCTGACGCCAGGATCGTTCATGACAAAGGAGGCTGCAGCCGCTCTCGGCCGATATTTATCGAATGGCATAAGCACCATGGGATGATGCGGTTTTATCGTAAGTTTTTCCAGCATCAGTACCCAGGCCCTGTGATGTGGCTGGTAGCGCTCGGTATCTGGCTGCGATTCGGCTTGGTCGTCTCCTACCTTTCTGCCTTGCGGATGCTTCGTCGGCTCGGGATTCAGCGTGGATGAATGGGTGCATACCGGTTTGCTCGGGGCAAACAGTCTGGTCGGCCGATGCGTGATCCGGCGCCTGAGTAACGATGGACGGCACACGGTTGCATTTTCTAGGCGCCTACCTGCCAGCAAAGTTGAAGCGGGCGTGACGTGGCTCGGGCTTCCTCCGTCTCTGCCGACTTGTCCAGAAGTTTCCTCGATCAAGGATTGGTTGTGCATGGCTCCTATCTGGGTGTTGCCTCAGTATTTTGCGATGATCGAGACCTGCGGTGCCCGCCGAGTGGTGGCGCTTTCGTCAACCAGCCTGTTCGTCAAGAACGATTCGTCCGATCACGGTGAGAAGCATATTGCCTGCTGTCTGGCCGAGGGAGAGCGGGCCCTGCGTGCCTGGGCAGAGGCACAGGGGGTGGAGTGGGTCATTTTGCGTCCCACTCTGATCTATGGATGTGGACGAGATAGGAATCTCTCCGAAATTGTCCGCTTTGTACGACGATGGGGTTTTTTCCCCCTGATGGGACAGGCAGGGGGCCTGCGTCAGCCTGTGCACGCGGAGGATGTCGCGGCAGCATGTGTGTCGGCACTGACTATGCCTGCTGCAGCAAACAGGGCGTACAACCTCTCAGGCGGGGAGACGTTGTCTTACCGGGAAATGGTGTGTCGCGTCTTTTCCACGGTCGGCAAATTGCCACATCTGGTGACAATACCGCGGTGGTTGTTCCGGTTAGGAGTGACAGTATTGCATCTCTTGCCTCGGTACCGGCATTGGACAGTGGAGATGGCCGAACGTATGAACCGCGACCTGGTGTTTGACCATGCCGATGCAGCCAGAGACCTAGGCTTTTCACCAAGGCCCTTTCGGCTTTCGCTTGAGGACTTGCCGACCTGAATATTCCGTTTGTGGTTGTGATGGAAGTGGTTTCATGGTTTGAGACCAAAGTTTACGGACGACTCCTGCACAATTTTTAATCGGCGGGGCATGTTTTTTCTTGCAACGGCATACCCGTCGGGTATCATAGGTTTCGCTGGAGTTAATCTAGGTCAACCCCTTGGCATCAGCGGGCAAACCAGTAAAACGAAGTTCTGCAAGCAGGCGGTTATCCTTCACAGTACTTAAAGGGATCCGCCTGTTTGCGACTGATGTGGACGGCGTCCTGACCGATGCCGGCATGTACTATTCCGAAGCGGGTGATGAATGGAAGAAATTCAATACCCGCGACGGGATGGGGATCAAACTGCTGCAGAAAGCCGGCCTCATCACGGCAATTGTGACGCAAGAACGAACCAGGTTGGTCGCTCGCCGAGCGGAAAAGCTTGCCATTCCCGAGCTTCATCAGGGGGCGTTCGACAAGTTGTCCGTGATCCGCGACATGGCGATGCGACATGGCATTTCTCTCCATCAGGTTGCGTACATCGGTGATGATGTCAACGACATCGAGGCGTTGCAGGCAGTAGGATTCTCAGCAGCCCCTGCCGATGGTCTTTCTCAAGTATTGGAAATCGTCGACTATATCTGCCGTCAGAAGGGTGGGGAGGGTGCGGTCAGGGAGCTTGCAGAAATGATTCTGCACTCTCGCAGCGAGACGAAAACCAAGAAGCAGCGGCGTTGAGGTGAGATTATGGCAAAGACGCATTCACTGTATCCGGTGATTATGGCGGGAGGGAGCGGAACCAGATTTTGGCCGTTGAGCCGCCATCTGTTCCCGAAGCAGCTCTTGAGAATCGGCGGAGAGCATACGTTGATTCAGCAGACCATGCGACGCGTCCTAATCTGCGCGCCGGCCGGTAATGTCCTGATCTCGACAAATGCGGCGCAAGCCGACCTCATCCGTGTGCAATTGGCCGATTGGAAAGATGATCTCACGAATGGATTCCTCCTTGAACCAGAAGGGCGTAACACGGCGCCCGCCATAGCATTGGCGGCGCTCGAGGTGTTGAGACGTGATCCTGATGGTCTTATGTTAGTGGTTCCCGCCGACCATGTGGTGACGGGTCAGCGTGACTTTGAAGCTGCGGTTCAATTGGCCTCGCAACTGGCCGAGGAGGGCTACTTGGTCACGTTTGGGATCAAGCCGGTCAGGCCTGAAACTGGTTACGGCTATATCAAACCTAATAGCAAAGCTCCGCTCGGCAAACAGGGCAAGTTGCGAGGGTATCTCGTTCAAAAATTCGTGGAGAAGCCCAACGCCGCGAAGGCGGCTCAGTACGTGAAGGCAGGTGGCTATTTTTGGAACAGCGGCATGTTTGTCTGGCGTGCCGCAACGATCTTGGAAGAGATCGGCCTTCACCAGCCGGCGATCGCGGCTGCAATGGGACAGATCAGGAAGCTTAGAATCGACGGTGCGTCGAAGCAGGCGATCGACGAAGTGTACCGTCGAATCCTGTCGGTCTCTATCGACACAGGGGTGATGGAACGGTCGTCGAAGGCCGCCGTGGTGCCGGTGACGTTTCGGTGGTCTGATGTCGGGAGTTGGGGCAGCTTGGATGAAGTGGCGGAGAAGGATAAGGCCGGCAATGTAGTCACCGGACGGGTGATCGACCTTGAGAGCAAACACTCGATTGTCTATGCGGATCGACGTGTCGTCGCGACGATCGGATTACAAAATATGGTGGTGGTGGACACTCCGGATGCCACGCTGGTCTGTCCGAAATCTCGAGCGCAGGATGTGAAAAAGATCGTCGACATCCTGAGACAGCAACAGGCGCCCGAACATTTGGAACACTTGACAGTTCAGCGGCCTTGGGGGTCGTACACCGTGTTGGAAGAGGGGTCGGGATTCAAAGTGAAACGGGTCACGGTGAACTCCGGAGGTCGACTCTCCCTTCAAATGCATCACCAGCGCAGTGAACATTGGGTGGTGATCAGCGGTACCGCACGTGTGACAAGGGATCAGGAGGTCTTCGATTTAAAGGTTGGCGAGAGCACGGCCATTCCGGTAAAAACCAAGCATCGATTGGAAAACCCCGGGCAGGAGACGGTGCATATTATCGAGGTACAGAACGGGCCGTATCTTGGTGAAGACGATATTGTGCGATTCAAGGATGACTACGGAAGGGACGTTAATCGTGAAGCGTTAAACGGGAAACGCGAGACGTGAACGCACGCGAGACTGTATTGAGGGTGAGCGCAGTTGTGAATGGATTCATTCGATATTTATCAACAGCAAGGACGTCACCCACCAGGTGACGTTTAACGTCTAACGACTCACGAATAACGAGGCTCATGGGACTTTTTCGAGAATATGATCTCCGGGGAATTGTCGGTACCGAATTGACCGAGGATCTGGCAGAACGGTTGGGTCGAGCCTATTCCACGTATGTGAGTGCGCGTGGAGTGAAGATGATCAGCGTGGGGCGGGATGGTCGGCTGAGTTCCCCGACCCTCCACAAAGCGCTTTTGAAGGGGTTGCTTGCCGGTGGGTTGGATATTATCGACATCGGAGTTTGTCCCACTCCCTTGGTGTACTTCTCATTGTTTACCCTGCCCGTCGGCGGCGGCATCATGATTACCGGGAGCCACAACGCGGCAGAATATAATGGGTTCAAGATCTGTGTCGGAAAAAGCGCCATCCATGGAGAAGAAATTCAGGAACTTCGAAGAGTGATGGAAAAAGGTGCATTCGTGTCGGGGAAGGGGCACCTCTCGGAGCATCCGATCATTCCTGACTACCTGGCTTGCATCAAGAAAAGCTTCTCTCATGTTCAAGCGAACCGGCTGCATGTCGTGATCGATAGCGGGAACGGGGCTGCCTCTCTTGTCGCCAAAGAGGCGCTTGAATTGTTGGGATGTAAAGTAACGGGGCTCTATTGCGATCTGGACGGACGCTTTCCCAATCACCATCCGGACCCCACGGTCATCGAGAACCTCTCCGACCTCATGCGGGCGGTGAAGGAGCATGAGGCCGATGTGGGAATCGGGTATGACGGGGATGCGGATCGAATCGGGGCTGTCGACGAGCAGGGCAATGTTCTCTGGGGAGACCGCCTCCTGGTTCTCTACGCGAGAGATATCCTGACTGTGAAGCCGGGCAGCACCATCATCTCGGAAGTCAAGGCATCGCAGAGTCTCTACGATGACATTGTCAAGCGCGGCGGACGCGCCATCATGTGGAAGACCGGCCATTCGCTGATGAAGGCGAAAATGAAGGAAGAGGCGGCGGTATTGGCCGGTGAAATGTCCGGACATATGTTTTTTGCAGATCGGTACTTCGGGTATGACGATGCAGTCTATGCATCGTGCCGGCTCGTAGAAATATTGGCGAAGGCCGGACAGCCGCTTTCCGCTTTAGTGTCGGATCTGCCCCGGTCGGTCGTCACACCGGAGATACGAGTGGACCTTCCCGATACCGTCAAGTTCGACGTCGTTGATCGGATTCGCCAGAGCTTCATCGAGTACTTGAGGACCAAACAGGGCCTCGGGCCGAGGAAGCTAACGCTTCAGAACCTGATCACGATCGACGGAGTTCGTGCGATATTCGATGAAGGGTGGGGGCTGATCAGGGCTTCCAACACCCAACCAGCCTTAGTACTGAGATTTGAAGCAACCTCTTCTGTACAACTCGACACCATTCGAGCGCTCATAGAAAATGAACTCGCGTCGGCGAGACGAGCGCTCGGGTGCTAAGACTATCCTCTTTCTGGCCTGCCCACATTCGTGTTCCTACCAGGATCTTCCATCCTGCCGTCGTTTCAGCCCTGGTACTCCTTGCCGGTTCAATCGATGCAGCAGCGCTGGGCGAAACGACACGGCCATTCCAGATCGGAGAACGACTGACGTACGAGGTCTCCTGGCTCGATTTGGCGGCTGTGATCGCCGTGATGGAGGTGGCCCCGACGGAGGGGGCGAGGGGTGAAGCAGGTGCCAGGTTGGTTGGGACGGCGCAATCAACACCGATCATTACCAAGTTCTTCCCGATAGATAACCGCGTTGAATCTGAGCTGGATCTCGAGGCGCTCGCTCCAGACCATATGACCTTCCGCCGGCGCGAAGGCAAAAAGCAGGAAGACATCGAGTACCTGTTCCATCAAAAAGAGGGCATGGTAACGACGGTCGGAGAAGGAACGACGGAGTCGTTCCCCATTCCAGCCGGGACTCAGGATATCATGTCATGCTTGTATTATGCGCGTACGAGGTTGCCGCCGAACCCAGGCGCCTCATTGAAAATGAATGTGTATCATGACAAAAAAAATCGTCTGATTGAGGTTCGTGTTGAGGCTGTCGAGACCATTGAAGGAGCATGGGGAAAGACGGAGACCCTTCGGGTGCTCGTGATTCTGCCGTCCTATGGGTTGTTTATGAATCAGGGCAACATCCGTGTTTGGGTCACGAATGATGAACGGAGGACCCCTGTTCGGATGAAAGCGAAGATCGTGATCGGATCGATCATGGCCAATCTGATCGATGGCCTTGAGAATCGGGACGCACTGCAAGGGTCTTGAGATAGGTTGTTGTTCGGACTGGTCAAACCCGTTATACTGGGCTCTAACATGAGAGAATTTCCGCTTACTTTAAGCCGCTTTATCATTCAAAGTCAGGCTTCGCATCCCGGCGCGACGGGGGAATTTTCCAACCTCCTGACCCAGATCGGTCTTGTCGGCAAGCTCATTTCGCAGGATCTTCGTCGAGCCGGACTGATCAACATCCTTGGAGCGACCGACGACACGAATGTGCAGGGAGAAACGGTCAAGAAGCTGGACGCCATCGCCAACGACGACTTCGTCAAAGTCTTTCAACACAGCGGGTATGTCTGCGCCTTGGCCTCTGAGGAAATGGAAAAACCGATCTCGATCCCGGACAATTGGCCGCACGGCAAGTACATGTTGCTGTTCGATCCACTGGATGGCTCCTCTAACACGGATAACAATATGCCGCTCGGGGCCATCTTCTCCGTTCTGAAGTACGAACGGGACGATCGGTTGCCTACCGAGGGGGAGTTGATGCGTCGGGGGACCGAACAAATCGCTGCCGGGTATCTCCTGTACGGATCCAGTACCATGCTGGTATATACCGTGGGGCAAGGAGTGTATGGGTTCACGCTCGAACCAAGCATCGGAGAATATCTCCTGTCCCACGAAAAGATCAGGATTCCGGAAAAGGGCAGGGTCTACGCCGTCAACGAAGGGAATTGCCGTAAGTGGTCGGAGGGAACGAAGAAGTACGTGGATTCACTCAAAGTCAACGATAAGGCGACAGGCCGCCCGTACAGCAGCCGGTATTCGGGTTGTCTGGTGGCCGACGTGCACCGCCTGTTGCTCGGCGGAGGAATTTATCTCTATCCGGGTGAAGTCGACAAACCGGAGGGGAAACTCCGGCTGCTCTATGAAGCCAATCCGTTGGCGTTTGTCGTCGAGCAGGCCGGCGGAAAAGCCTCAACGGGGACATCGAGAGTCTTAGAAGTGGAGCCCAAGAAGTTGCACCAGCGCGTACCGTTGCTGATCGGAAGCCGACAAGATGTCGAGCAAGCTGAAATGTACATTCAGGGGAAAGACTAGGTGCCCAGTCAAGACTAGATGCTTATGTATGTGGTACTGTGATGTTGTATATAGAGAATTATGGGAGACCGGGTTAAGAATTTCTGAATTGGTATGGCATCGACAATGTCGGGACTAAAACCAATATCGCGCCTGTCCTACGGTCCGAAACAGTGGCTGGGACCGACAAGTCGGTCATTGTAGCGGCGAGGTTGAGTGAGCCTTGCGTAGCCTTGAGAAGAGTGCATCGACGCCATGAATCAAATAGATTCTGACCACAAACCGTCTCAGAGAACCAGAAGTTGGCTTGTTGCCGCAACCCTGTTGACGGCTGGGATCATCATTGGATTTGTGGTTGCCTCGGACCTTGGCTGGCTACCTACTGGGCATGCGGTTCCTGATGCTTCTTCTGTCGTTCAGCCCCCTCCTCCCATTGTCAGACCAGTCTCGACCGCCCCTCAGCCCCTGCTGGGCGGCAGCAATCAAACATTTGTCGACATTGCAAAGTCGGTAAAACCCGCAGTGGTGAATATCTACGCGACCAAAAGCGGACGTGGTGAAGGCTCCGGTACGGCGCCGTTTGATGACCCATTGTTCAGAAAATTTTTCGGCGACGAGTTTTTCAGGAAGTTCGAACAACCGAAAGAACGAAAAGAGCGAGGACTTGGGTCCGGGGCGATCGTCGATTCAAATGGATTGATTATCACCAACAACCATGTCGTCGGCAAGGCGGATGAAATCCGCGTCACCTTGTCGGACAAACGCGAATTCAAAGCGAAACTGATCGGCACCGATCCGAAGACCGATGTGGCCGTCGTGAAGATCGACGCAACGGGGCTTCCGACCGTAGCCTGGGCCGATTCGGACAAACTGGAAGTCGGAGAGTTCGTTCTGGCCGTCGGGAATCCGTTCGGACTCACCCAAACCGTCACCTTGGGAATCGTCAGTGCCCTAGGGCGAGCCGCCGGTATTGCCGAGTACGAAGATTTCATCCAGACGGATGCGGCCATCAACCCGGGCAACTCCGGTGGACCCTTGGTCAATGTGCGGGGCGAGCTGGTAGGGATCAATACAGCCATCTTCAGTCAGAGCGGCGGAAACATGGGGATCGGTTTTGCCGTGCCGAGCAATATGGCGATGTCCATCATGAACCAGCTCGTACAAACTGGAAAAGTTGTCCGTGGCTGGCTTGGTGTATCTATTCAGGAGTTGACGCCTGAATTGGCATCCCAATTCGGTATCACGGAGACGAAGGGTGTGCTCGTGAGTGATGTCATGGACGATAGCCCGGCGAAGAAGGCCGGATTCGAACGAGCCGACGTCATCGTCGAGTATGACGGCAAACCTATGGATTCGCCGACTCACTTGCGCAATGCCGTGGCTCAAACGCCGGTTGGAAAAAAAGTTACGATCAAGTTCATTCGCGATAAGAAACCGAAGACGGTCGATCTCACCATCGCCGAGCAGCCCAAGTCGATGTCGCAAAACGGCGAAGCCGATGGAGGGGAATCGGCCACGCCGACCGGTGTGCTCTCCAGCCTTGAGGTCCGAGACTTGACCCAAGAGTTGGCAAGTCGGTACGGGCTGAAGTCGAGTGAGCGGGGCGTGGTGATCGTTCGGGTCAAGCCCGGGAGTACGGCCGAAGAATTGGGAGTTCGCGAGGGCGATATCGTGTTGGAGGTGAATCGCCAAGCTGTGGCGTCTGTGAAAGTTTTTGAGCGGGTCGCCGGTAAGCTGCCGAAGGATCAGGCGGTTTTATTGCTGCTCAAACGGCAAGGAAGGACGATCTATCTCACCCTTCGCCCGTGAGGGTCTGCGGACCTGGGTAGAACTTGCGCGCTCGCTTCCCGAATAAAACCGAACAACTGAGTTTCACCTCGTGAGTAATCGCATTGTTGCCCTTGTCCCTGCCGCCGGGCGGGGGCTTCGCATGGGCGGCTCGGTACCCAAACAATTTCTCGTACTCGGCGGTCAACCGCTCGTCCTCCATTCGCTCCGTGTGCTTCAAGCTTCTTCCGTCATCGAGGAAATCATTCTGGCGGTTCCCCAGAACGAGATGGACTATTGCCTCAATGAAATCGTGACGAAGCATCGGTTTACCAAGGTGACGAAAGTAGTGCCGGGAGGGCACGAACGGCAGGACTCCGTCAGGCATGCGCTTGAGGCGGTCCATGATGATGTCGATGTGGTGTTGGTGCATGACGCAGTTCGCCCGTTCCTCACAGAACATATGGTGGAAGGAGTCGTGAAGGCGGCTCAGACCATGGGAGCGGCAATTATGGCCCTTCCCATGAGGGATACCGTCAAGCAAGTGAGAGCCGATCATATCATTGAACGCACGGTTGATCGGCGGTCCTTGTGGCTCGCTCAAACCCCGCAAGCCTTCCGTCGAGACTGGTTGGTGGCAGCCCATCGCAAGGCTCATGCGGAAGGGGTCCGCGCAACCGATGATGCCTATCTGATGGAGTGGGCCGGACATCCCGTGTCTGTTGTCGAGGGAAGCGGCGAAAACATCAAAGTCACGAGGCCGGAAGACATGGTGATCGGCGAGGCGATCTTGGCATCGCGCCGATTGAGCGGAACAAGAGGATCGACATGAGGAAGGGATCTCGCATCGGCTATGGTTACGATGTCCACCCGCTCGGAGCGGATCGTCAATTGATCCTGGGAGGAATTGAGATTCCACACATAAAAGGATTGCTCGGCCATTCTGACTCCGACGTCCTCGTTCACGCGATTTGCGATGCCTTACTAGGAGCGATGGGGGAGGGGGATCTCGGCCGGCACTATCCAAGTTCCGATCCCACGTACAAGGGGATCTCCAGTTTGAAACTGCTGGAAGACGTCATGGTAAAGCTGAAGGCGAAGGGATATCGGATGGGAAACATCGACAGCGTGATTGTGGCCCAAGCCCCTCGGCTTGGTCCTTATCTTCCAGCGATGCAGAAGAAAATAGCGGAAACCGCCGGCATTGAGCCAGATCTCGTCAATGTCAAGGTGAAAAGTGGGGAAGGCTTAGATGCGGTCGGACGTGAAGAGGGGATGATCGCGCATGCCGTGTGTTTAATAGAACCGGTTTGACGTCCTAAGAAGATCACCACGTGATGTTAGCGAAAATTAAACAAGATCTCCAAGCCGTTTTTGATCGGGATCCAGCTGCCACGAGCAAACTCGAAGTGATCCTCACCTATGCAGGCTTCCATGCACTGCTCGCCTATCGCATCTCCCATTGGCTCAAGTCATACGATGTACCGATCCTGCCGCGCGTGATTTCGCAATTGGCCCGCTGGGTGACCGGCGTGGAGATCCATCCTTCCGCCAAGATCGGGACCGGCTTTTTCATCGACCACGGGATGGGAGTGGTGATCGGGGAAACGGCGGAAATCGGGGATTATGTGACCCTCTTCCAAGACGTAACCTTGGGAGGAACGGGCAAAGAACGTGGCAAGCGGCATCCGACGCTCGGCAATCATGTGGTGGTGGGTGCCGGTGCGAAGATTCTTGGCGGCATCAAGATCGGCGATAACGTCAAGATCGGCGCAAATTCGGTCGTGTTGAAGCACGTGCCTGCCAATTCGACGGTGATCGGTGTACCGGCCCGCGTCATCAAGTCCCAGGGCGAACGACTGCCTGACGCGACGATGGATCAAGTCGATTTACCAGATCCGATCAGTGATCGGTTGATTGCTCTTGAACAGGAATTGATCGAACTCCGAAAAAGACTCGAAAATCCTGACGGGCCATCCCATCCGTAACAGTCATCGATACGGAGAGGCTCCTGGACGAATCAACCCGGCGCGACATGATGCCGCGGCGGAATAACAAGGCTATACAGGGCGACAGTCGCTCATAAATTTCTTTCGCTCCTCGCCCGTCAGCTTTTTCGCTCCCGTCTCTTCATTGTGCGCCTTCATCTTATTCTGCTGAGTCTCCTTGCCCCCTCCGGGTTTCTCCGGCTTGGCGGATAGCTACTCCTTCCGAAGTACCTTCCATTCGTCCTTCGCTTCTTCGCCCTATCGATCTTAAACGGAAACGTTACTCGTAATCGACCTGCACCAAAAAGAGTCCCTGTGGAGGAGCTGTTTTACCGGCAGTTGAACGATCGCGCGCATTGAGGATCCTCTTGAGGCTATCCGGGGTGCGCTTGTGCAAACCGACCTCCGCGAGTGTGCCGACGATCGAGCGCACCATCTGTTTCAAAAAGCGGTCGGCATAGGCTTCGACCCGCAGGTGATCGCCTTGGCGGAAGACGGTGAATCGTTGCAGATGACAGATGGGATCATCGTTGTCGGTTGGCTGGGTCTGGAATGAAGAAAAATCGTGCGAGCCGATCAAGGTCATTGCCGCTTTGTTCATCGCGGCGTCGTCGAGCGGCTGATGAATGTGCCAGCAATAGTCGCGCTCAATCGCCGGTCGCTCCGGGCGATTTAGGATGCGATATTCGTACAATTTGCCCTGAGCCGAATGCCTCGCGTGGAATGTGTCCGGCATGAGTGCGGCTGCTCGCACCACGATGCTTTTTGGGAGATGAGCGTTCAGCGCCCTGGTCCATTCCCGGGGCGTCATATCACGGTCGATACGAAAACTCGCGACCTGACCAAGCGCGTGCACTCCCGCGTCAGTGCGCCCCGCGCCCATGACGGATACACCGGTTTGAGTAACGCCTAGAATAGCTGTTTCGAGAGCTTCTTGAATCGTCGGCTGGTCGGGCTGACGCTGCCAGCCAGCGTAGTCCGTGCCGTCATATTCGAGAATCAGCTTGATGATTGGCATGGAGCACGTGGATGGCGATGGGTGGCACGATCATCGGATGTTCTGCCGATTATTGGTGAGAAACGAAACAATACCATGGTAGAGGGACTGAGCGACATCCCGGACGAACGCCGGTGTTCTAAGGAGCGCTTCTTCGTCAGGGTTGGAAATATAGGCGATCTCGGCCAGGATGCTCGGCATACTCGTAAACCTCAAGACATAAAATGGTGCCGTCTTGACGCCATGATCGTTGACCATGTATTGCCCGTTCATCTGAGAGACCATGGATTCCTTCGCGTTCCAAGCGAGTTCCAGAGATTCCTCGATCTTCTTCGCCGTTAAGAGATCCGCCACGAGGTATTCCCATCCGACCCCGGTGTTGCTCATCGGAGTGCCGTTTTCCCGTGCCGCGACCTCGAGAGCCCGCTGATCCTTAGCCTCGCCGAAGTGATAAATTTCGATCCCTTTGACCGCGCGTGAAGGATGAGAGTTGACATGGATGGAGACAAAGAGATCGGCTTCGTTGCTGTTTGCAAACCTGGCCCGATCTTCCAGGTCAATGAACAAATCACGGTCCCGCGTCATCAACACGCGTACGCCGGGCCGTCGGCTTAGGAGATCACGAAGCCGGAGTCCTACCCCGAGGGTAATATCCTTCTCCTCGGTCTTTCTGAGACCTCGTGCGCCAGGATCTTTCCCCCCATGGCCGGGATCGATCACAATGGTTGTGTATCCCTTGGCGCGCGGCGTCATGGGTTGCGAGGTCGGAGAAGTTGACTGCTGCGAGACTCCGTGCGAGTCAGGGGTGTTAGGAGGGACTTGTGCAGGGGGCGGAGTCACGTCAATGACTAAGCGAGGCGGATGAGAAAGAACGAAGTGCCTATAGGTCCGGAACGAGATGGTCGGAAGAGACACCGTGACAGCGTGGGAGGATGGTTGACTGATTATGAAGGGTGACGGGATGGTCCCATTCGTGGCCTTCGTTCGAGCTCGTTGGCTGAGCTTTCCGTTGGGAAGGACAATCATCACGCGACTTGGATTGGTCTCCCGTTGTTCGATGACAGTGGCATGCCTATCAAGGTTCAAGACCAGTCTTGTTCTCTCTGGGCTCGTCATCACACGGAAATTGCGAACGGTCACGGGAGCAAGGGAAGCAGTCATTCCTGCGGCTCGGCTGTGTTCCGATGACATCACCGGCAGAGGATGATGATCAGAGGACGTCCAAGCCCAGGCCGCTTGGATGAGGATCCCGTATGCGGACAGGAAGATGGTACTGGACAAGAGAAGGGTGAGGGACTTGATTGAAAGCAGCCGAGGCCTTCGTACGCGCATGGGCCTTTATCAGGAGAAGGTAATGGGAAACTATTCTCAGATGTCTGCCGCCTTGTCAAGAATTACACCGGTTGGCCATGCGGAGTTCGGATTGACTGTTTGTTCATGACCACGATAGCCTGAGGTATGCCGACGCATCTGATCGTCGATGGGTATAACTTGCTGGCTGGTGCCGGAAGCCTTTCCGGACACCTCGAATCGGCCCGCGAAACGTTGGTGCACGATCTTGCGGCCTATCGGCATCGAAAGAATTACTTCATCACCGTCGTATTCGACGGCTGGCAACAGGGCCAACTATCGGAGCAGCGGGAGCAACGTGCCGGAGTCCAGGTGATCTATTCAAAACGAGGTGAGCGAGCGGATCAGGTCATCCAACGGTTGGCACGGGGGTATGGGGCGGATTGTGCAGTCGTCAGCTCCGATCACGAGATCGTGAATGCGGCCAAAGCCCATGGGGCCTTCACCATGGGTGCTCGGGAGTTTGCTGGTAAGCTCCGCATGTCATCGGGGGCGGTCGGCACTGTACCATACAAAGAACTAGACTCTGAGGATAACACTCGCCCGAGACGCGGACCGGAGAAGAAGGGAAATCCTCGCAAGCTTCCAAAGGCGCAAAGGCAACGAGACCGCCGACTCAGGCGATTTTGAACAGTCGCTTGGCGTTCACGGTGGTTATGCGCTGCACGTCGTCGAGAGAGAGTTCGGGATGGAGCCCGGCAAGCTGCTTGGCCACCTGGGATACATAGGCTGGTTCGTTCCGTTTTCCTCGGTAGGGAACGGGCGTGAGATAGGGGCAATCGGTTTCGATGAGCACGCGATCCAACGGGGTCTGTCTGGCGATCTCGCGCAGCGGAGTCGCGTTTTGAAACGTGAGGATTCCTGAAAACGATAGGTAGAATCCAAGCTCCAACGCTTCTTTTGCCAGCCGGCTATCTCCGGAAAAACAGTGAAACACTCCACCAACCTCTGATGCTCTCTCCTCCTTCAGAATCGCAAGCGTATCCTCCTGGGCCTCCCTCGTATGAATGATGACGGGCAACGCGATCTCGCGTGCAAGCTGAACCTGTTCGCGGAACCGATCGCGTTGTTCTTTTGGCGAAGAGTGATTGTAATGGTAGTCCAGCCCGATTTCCCCATAAGCCACCACGTTTTTGTTTTTCGCCAGGCGTCGGAATTCATCGTACCAGCCGTCCCGGACATGTTTGACCTCGTGTGGGTGGACGCCGACCGACGCGTACACGAAGGGATATCGCTCAGAGAGCGCGACGGCCGCTTGGCTGGTCGGTAGATCACAGCCGATGGTGACGAATGCCTCGACCCCGGTCTCCTGGGCGTGGGTAATGACAGCCTCTCTGTCTTCGTTGTAGCGAGCATCATCGAGGTGTGTGTGTGTGTCGATCATCGAGCGCATCGTAACATGGGCGATTGCTCAGGAGATAGTCGAACAGGGCGCTGAATGGCGGAAGCCATCGAATCGGTCGGTCGTGGAACTGTCGAAGCTAAGGAGAAGGATCGACAGAACGGAACGTGTGATACACGGACCGCAATCATCACAATCAATGTCGAAGCCCCGATGAAATAGACCATCGGTCAGAGCCCAGAGTACTTTCCCTCCTGAGCCCAAGATCGCCATGCGGCGGTCTTGGGCTTTTTATTGTCGGCCGATATGGAATGGATAGGTCAATGTCGCCGATGTTCGAGTGATTCGGGAGTCATAGAGGAGAGGAATTTGATCACTTGATGGTGAGGGTTTTGTACGCTCAATCGTCTTCTATATGCAGTGGTGCCGTTGGGGATGTTCAGCGTCGACTCAGAAACAAGGAATCGCAACATGGATGTGCTTAGAGAAGTGGTGGATTACGGAATCATCGGACTACTCGTGATGCTCAGCCTCTGGGCCGTGGCCGTGGCGGTAGAACGGTGGCTCTATTATCGACGCGTGAGCCTCAATCAGTTCGAGAATATTCAGATCATGGAAATAGACCTGACAAAACGGCTGGTCGTGATCGGAACGGTGGCCGCTAATGCGCCGTACATTGGTCTCTTGAGGACCGTGTTGGGGATTATGTTGACGTTCCATACGATGGGCACGTCGCGAACGATGGCGGTCAGTGCCATTATGGTCGGGTTAAGCCTGGCGCTCAAGGCGACGGCCATTGGGCTGTTGGTCGCGATCCCGTGCGTCGTGCTGAACAACATCCTCCGGCGTCGTGTCTCTGAACTGCTGACATTGTACAAGGTGCAGCATGGAGCGTGAGCTGAATCAGATCAATGTTATTCCCCTCGTGGACGTGATGCTGGTCCTTTTGGTCATTGTCTTGACCACGGCGACGTTCATATCGACGGGACAAGTGCCGGTCGAGCTGGCGAAGGCAAAAGAAGTCAGCGATCGCCAGGACGTGCCTCTGATGATTACCTTGACGTCCGATGGCCGACTGTTTCTGAACGATCAACCAGTTCCGGACGATGGGCTGGCGATTGTCTTGAACGATCATCCTCGCGAGTCGGCGGTTGTATTGCGGGCTGATCGAGTGACCGTCTTGGAGCGGTTCGTGAGAGTGATCGACGAAGTGAGGGGACTTGGATTTAAGCAGGTGAGTCTTGAGGTCTTGCGATCATGACGACCATTGAGCTCAGTCAGGTCGGCGTGAGTGCCGTCGTCGACACGAGCGCGGTCGGCGAGCAGGCCCGGGGGTGGATGGTCTCCGTGCTGCTTCACGGCGTGGCTGTGGCGGGTGCGCTCTTCCTCATGACGGAAATCGACAAGCCGATTCTGCCGGAGTCGTTTCACTGGGACGTCTCGATGGTAGAAGCACCGACGCAATCTGAAACGCCTCCGGCCGAACCGGTGGTTCCCCCTCCTCCTTCGCCCGTCACGCCGAAGCCACCCGTCAGACCGACACCCAAACCGATCGCTCAACAACCTCAAACAATGACACAACAGGAGTCTGTGGTCACCAACGCAGAGCCGGTGATGGAATATGCTCCCGTAGAGACGGCTGAAAATCAGGTCGTCACATCGGAAGCCGCCGTCGCACAAACGGTCGAATCATCAACCCCGCAGACTGTTGAACAGGCATATCCGGTCGAATCCCAAGGACCTGCTGTGGAGCATCGAACGGTTCAATATCGGCAGGTTCAGTATCGTCGAACCCAAACGGACTACGGCTGGCTCCGCGACATGCTTTGGGAACGGATCGAAGAACTAAAGCGCTATCCGGCGTTGGCAAGAACCAGCCATTGGGAAGGCAGAGTCGTCGTCCAGGCAGTCATTAAGGCGGACGGGACAGTGGGAGATCTCAGCGTCGCTGAAAGCTCAGGCCACGCGTTGCTGGATGAGGAGGCGTTGGTGGTCATGAAGAAAGCATCCCCGTTGACGCTCAAACATCAATTGGAGAGGTCGCAGCTTACCATTCTGGTTCCGATCAGTTATCGATTGGACGAGTAACGAGCGGAGCAAGAGACTTTCGTCGAGTGGAACCCATACACAAGGAGAATCATGATGAATCGCCGGACGATCAGACGCTCAATCATCCGCACCACCTCATTCATATCCGTAATTGGGACGCTTTGTCTATTTGGAGATCTAGCCTGGGCCCAGAACAAGAGCGAGAAAGCCTTCCATGCCGTGGCGGTCGATGCGAAGAGCGTTGAAACAGACGTCAAGAACGTCTCCTTCTATTACGAAGAAAAGATCAGCGAAACCGCGTTTGTGCCGCACGAGATGCGTGAGCTACCCGTGAAGCGTGGTACTGCCACCGTCAAAATCAAGTTCGACGGTATCAAACATATCGACCTCAAGCCGTCAGGTAACGGCACAGCGTCGAATGTGACCATTACACTCAACGATGGCAAGACGGGGGAGTTTATCTTGGCCGTCGCAGGCAGTTTCAAAGGGCAATCCGAATTCGGGGAAGTCGAATTGCCGGCTGCGGAACTGAGAAAGCTCACATTCAAGTAGTGGTTGTTTCACCCAGGCTACGGCGTCCTGGTGGAGCCCCACGCTTGGCGGCAGTGGTTCCTGTTGACTCTTCGGCGACTCCTTGTCGCAGTGTGCTGTCCTCCGCCAAGGTTCTGAAGATATTCGTTGCGTACTCCTCCACGGTCTCATCCTCCGCAGCAGACTACTGCGGAGAGACAGGCAACCGTTGCTTCCTGTGCAGACGGGTGAACGAGGTGAGACCATGAATGAGTCTCGAGCGCCGGCCGAATCGGGAGTGGACGTCCGGTGCCACTGCGGGAAGCTGGTGGCTCGCTGGCAAGGTGAAGGCCTGGTTATCAAGTGTACGCGTTGCAGACGGTTCGTCCGAATTCATGCGTCCGCCATCGGCGGCTTGCCGCCTCACGGCCTCATGTCGCGTCCACGGTAACCTGCCTGTCTACACATACACCCTCCCCTGCAAGGCCAAGGGATCGTGAGTCTGGACGACCGGCTACACGCCATACGGTTCTTGTTCTGATAGGCGCAGCAACATGATTACCGACCAGTTCAGGTCTGACATCACACAAGCGAAGTTGATCGACCCCATTGATGCTTCTGCAGATCTTTCTTCACCAGCGTCGGCGCAGCCTCATTTTAGATCAAAAAAAAAGTTTTGGCTGAAGATTCACCTGTATTTGGGACTGTTCGGCGGCGGGCTGTTCGTATTGATGAGCCTCACCGGCAGCTTCTTGGTCTTCTATAAGGCCATCGACGAATGGTTGAATCCTGCTTTGGTGACGACGAACGGAGCGGGCATCGTTCGACCGTTGAACGAAATTGTGTCAGCGGCGCAGGCAGCTGGTCCACCCGGCAGTCTGTTGGATAGTATCGAATGGCCGTCTTACCCACGGGGTGTCTTTCTCACCTGGCACAAGATGCCGGCCGATACAGTCGGTGGCTTCCGCTGGTTTCAAGTGGCCGTCGATCCGTGTACGGCAGCCGTGCTGACCAAAGACCGTGAATGGGGCGGATACCTGGTCTCGTTCATCTACAAGCTGCATGCATCACTCCTGATGGACGACGTTGGTGCGGCGATATTAGGGTTTGTCGCTATTGCCCTGCTCGTCTCGATTAGTACCGGTGTGTATCTTTGGTGGCCGCGCCCCGGCCGTCTCCGTCAGGCACTCAGCTTCACATCGACCATGAGTCCTATCCGTCGGCACTTCGAATGGCACAAACTCAGCGGATTCTACAGCGCGATCATCTTGGGGATGCTCGCCTTTACCGGTCTCTACCTGGAATTTAGCGACTATGTGGTTCCGATCGTTCGACTCTTTTCACCGGTTCAAGAATTTCCTGAAGAAGAAACGCTGGAATCCATTCCAATGACGGGCACTCCGCCATTGGCTGTCGAGGAGGTAATCGCGCTCGCGTGGCAGGTATTTCCCGAAGGAGAGTTGCGGTACCTTGGCCTGCCGCACGAAGCCCATGAGGTCTATCAGGTAGCGGTGCGTCAGGTGGGAGAAGTGCGGACATCGGGCGGTGAAAGCCAGATCTGGCTGGATCAATACAGCGGTAAGATCCTTCGCGTCCACGATTGGCGGCAGTTTACCGGAGGCGAAACGTTTTTGGCTTGGCTCTTCCCCCTGCACAACGGCGAAGCATTCGGCCTCGCCGGTCGATGGATCGTGTTCTTCATCGGATTTGTCCCCCTCGCGCTTTACGTCACCGCGCTGCGCATGTGGTGGCTCAAGCGACAGGCGCATCGCCGGCGATCGGCATATGATCCGAAGCATTCTGCGAAGTAGACTTGGACTTTCCTGCCACTGCAACCCTGGACCCTCTTCCCCTGAAACCGTTTGGCGAGTAGCGAAACCAGGAGGCTACCGTTCTTCACGAACAAAGCCCACGGAATCGCGATGCCCAAGGGCTTTATCTTCAGCGGAGGCGGATCGTTTACGACGGATCGGTTTGAACCGCGACGGCAAACACCAGTACCAATGACTCTCACCGAGACGGTCTATATGAGTGCAAGGCTTGGAGTCTGACATTCATCATTTCCCGTAGCGTATCGTGTCACGCGCCATCGTTCCTCCTGTTTCGCTCGTTCCCATTGTGAAGAACTCTAGCTTGCGCCAGATAACTGGTCAGCACCAAGTTGCCGAATCCTGCGTTGGATGTACGGAACCCGACCACCTGCTGCTTCTTCGGCGAGCCTCGCACCCGCTTGGTCACGGTGGGGCCGCAGTTCTGATGGGATGCTCAATGTCGAATAGCTGGACTGTTAGAAGCAAGGTACGGTTTTCACTTGAGACAGAAATACGTTCAGACTCGCGAGCGAAATCTGCTATCAGAGTCCTGCAACAACTCAAGCTCGAGTCTGAGGGGTTGACAACGTATCGTAACTATGATATTGAGAACTCATATCAAGGAGTTGAGTGCCGGGGGACGAACCCCTATCCCTGATTAGCAGTCGCGGAAACCGAGAGGCCAGAGGTCGCATTGACCGGAGCCCAAGGCGTCATGAGATGCTTTGGGCTTTTTGTTTTGGGGCATAGATCCGAAAGCAGTGCTCCGCACTGTCGCTGTAGGGTGTTGTTGGTTGGGTTGGATGGAGAGTCGCCATCGGGTCGAGGACAAAAATCATCCAGGCCGGAATCTCGGTAAGGGGATTGGCCCTGGCAAGGCAGGGACAAGAACCGGTTCATACAAGCCAGAGGAGAAGCAATCATGACATCAATCTGTAAACGATGCGGAGGTTTTCTGGTAGGGGAGCAAGCGGTTGATTACTACCAAACGCGATGTTGGAAATGTGTCAACTGCGGTTGGTACCGCAGGGAGACTCAAATGCGTTCAAGCCGACCCATCACATTGATGAATCGTCGGGTCGGCAAATAGGCCAAACATTGATCGACGAAAGGTGAAGACACCGTGAAAAATACGTTACAAGCCAATGGAGCGATGAAGTTGGTCCTGTGCGATTGCGGCAAACTGCACGTGACGTTAGGTTCCGTGACCTTGCATTTCACGCGCAACGAGTTTCAGAAGTTTGCCGAATCGATAGGACGCCTTGCAGCGATCGTGGGACAATCCGCACCCTTTCGGGCGTCGGCGGGAGCAGGGTCCTCCCTATCCGAAGGATGTCACTGAAACCAGGGTCACGAGTCTCCGACCGGAGTCGTGAGGGGAAATTGCTTGAGGGCGCGGGGCGCACGCATGGGCGGCGTACAGGTCAGGCGTAGTGTGCTGCCTTCGCGCAAGACCGTTGAAGGATCGGCTGTGAAGAGGCATCGCATCGCATCTCGTGACGATCTTGCCGTGTTTCTTAGCTTGGCGGCGGCGATCAGCATTCTCATGTCGGCTGCGGCAGCCATGTGGATATGGTCGAATGTTTTGGAGAGCAGGGCGACAGTCGCAGCCGAGGGAGGCTTGGAAGTGCCGTAGAGGAACCATGGACCTTGGGACCTTGCCGTATTGATGGCCGTGACCTCGGGGCTTTCATGTCTGTGTTCGGGTCTAGTTGAAAGCACTCGGTATCTAGCAATCAGCACTAGCCGAGGACCGTGCTCGTTGCAGACCGGACCTCGATGTATCAAGGGACACCGTGGGGTTTTTATTTTACACAAAGGATTTTGAGGAGATACACGATGGGGACCCAGGGACTGAATCTTGTTGGAATAGAGTCCATGGTATCGCGCGATGCTTGCGGGTCGTCGGGTACCTCTCTAACGCTCACGTATGAGCAGATCGCAGGTTTGTTTCATCAGTACCGCGAGGAACTCATCCGCCGTCTTGTCGGTATGGTGAGATCGCACGAGACAGCTGCCGATCTTGTGCAGGATACGTATGTGCGGCTGTTGCGGCTGGGCGGTCGGCAGGCCGTCGAGCAACCGCGCGCCCTGCTTCACCGGATTGCGGCCAACTTGGCGATCGACCATTTACGAAAAGAAAAGCATCCGGTCCATGCCGCCGATGGTTTGGATGCCGCGATGGCGGTGCCCAGTCATGTGCCGTCTCCGGAACGCGAGTTGCTCGGCAAACAGCGGTTTCGAATCGTCCTTCAAGCGATTGAACGTTTGCCCTCCCGAACCCGCGAAGCCTTCCTGCTTTGCCGAGTGTATGGGTACTCCTATCAAGAGATCGCGACCCGCATGAATATCTCTGAAAGCGCTGTGGAGAAGTTGCTGATGCGCGCACTGGATCGGAGCTGTGAAGCGCTCGACGTGTTGAACAACGCTGAGTGAGGAAGGTGGTCCCCCGATTCGTCACACTGTATACTAGTGGGCCTCGTCGAGTATCAGCCGACGAGGCCCGTTTATACAGCGAACAAACGAATCAGGCGACATGCGTCCATGTGAAGAAGAAGCCAGGCTTCGGAAGGAAGCCGTAGCGTGGGTTGTTCGGTTGCAGAACGAGGGCCTGTCGCCGGAAGAGCGACGGGCATTCAATGCGTGGCACGAGCGGAGTCCAGCGCATGCGCTGATGTTTCGTAAGGTTTCGAGCGTTTGGGACGGTCCCGATTTGCGCGCGGCTGCGGAAGCGGCTGTGCAGGCCGATCCTTCCTCGTTCAAGAGAAGAACTACGGTGCGTCGATGGTGGCCGATTCCAGTCGCCGCTTGTGTCATCCTAGCCATTGTCGTCGCGGTACATCTCGATGTTATTACGCGATGGCGGGCCGATTATCGGACCGAAGTCGGCGAGCGCCGCACCATCGAATTGCCGGACCGGTCGATTGTCACCCTCAACACTCTATCAGCGATCGAGCTTTTGTTTGACGCCTCGACACGACGAATCCGTTTGCTCAAAGGGGAAGCGCTCTTCAACGTCCGGCATGATCCGGCTCATCCGTTCATCGTAGAAAGCGCCGACACCGTTACGCAAGCTATCGGAACGGCTTTTGTCGTGAGAGCGGAGCCGGATGGTGATCAGGTTATCGTCATCGAAGGCGCGGTCGAAGTCGATGCAATCAGTGCTGGACGAGAGGCTCATCCACCGGCGATCGCGACTTCCGGATCGCGGATCGATATGGTGCAAGGCCGGATGGGGGAACCGTACCAGGTCGATGTCTCAGCGGCTTCAGCGTGGGCGCGAGGGCGGCTCGTGGTCAACGGCGTCCCATTTACCCAGGTGATCGACGAATTACGTCGGTACTATCCTGGCACGATCGTCTTGTGGACCCATGCCATCGACGAGATGCGGGTGACCGGGACCTATAACCTTGATGACCCTGCAAGAGTCTTGTCTCTTCTGACCCAGACCCTTCCGATCCGACAGGTCAGCTTGACCGATCGCCTTGTGATTCTTTTCTAAATTCGTTTTCACTCTCTTTCAGCTTCGATCAGGTGAGGAGAATTCTCTCGCGCTCCGTCTACAGGAGGATGGGCGAGCACAGGAGGCTCCGAGCTGAATGAAGAGGGAGGAGCGAGATAACGGGCCTGTTTCGCGAGGCGACGATCGAGACCGCCGATGGTTTCGCGCGTGGTTGCGGGATTTGTGTCGGCGCCTATTGATTCTCGCACTCATCGTGACGGTCGCCGACGACCTATTCGCGCAACAGAGCGTTCCGCCTGGGACAAAAAGCGCTCCGATTGAGTTCAACATTTCTGCGCAACCGCTCGGCTCCGCGCTGAACGCCTTCGCCGAAACGACTGGCTGGCAGGTCAGTGTGCCGACCGAGCTGGTCGCCGGTCGGACCTCATCCGGGATCAGTGGAGCCCACCAGCCTGAAGCTGCGCTGCAGGCGCTGTTGGCCGGGACAGGACTCACCTATCGTTTGACCGAGCAATGCCGTCACGCTCGTGCCGGGAGCCACAATCCCGACTGTGGCCTCGCCGGCGATCGGTGAAAGTCAGGCCATAACGTCTGGATCGCAGGCTGGGTCGATGGATACCACCATGGCGAAGCCCATCAAGGTTTCGGAAATCGTAGTGAAAGAAAAACGTGAGCGGAGAGACCCCTATACCGTCGATGAAGTCTCGAGTGCGACCAGGATTCCCGTGCCGGTGCACGACACCCCTCGATCGGTCGAGGTCGTCACCAAGCAGGTCATAGAGGATCAACGGGTCATCCGCATGAACGATGCGCTTCGAAATGTGAGCGGAACATTTCAGTCCAGCACGCAAGGTGGTCAAGGCGGCAGTTTCATGATTCGTGGGTTTGTGTCGGATTTGAATATCTTTAAGAACGGGTTCCGTGACGATAGTACGTTCAGCTCACGAGCCCAACGCGATATCCTCAACCTTGAGAGTATCGAGGTGATAAAAGGCCCGCCGTCCTATTTATTCGGTCGATCCGATCCAGGCGGGGTCATCAATCAAATCACAAAGGCGCCGTTGAGAAATCGGTACTACTCGGCGGAACTGATTTTCGGCAATTACGATCTGTATCGCCCCACCATCGACATCGGGGGGCCGTTGAACGAGAGCAAGACCCTCACCTACCGGTTCAATGGCTTATATGAAGCGGCGGGCAGCTATCGAGACGGTGTGCGCTCGGAACGGATCTTTCTCGCACCGACCTTTGGATGGGAACTTGGACCGCGGACGACGTTTCGTTTTGAGGGTGAATATCTGTATAACAGCACACCCATCGATCGTGGCTTAGTAGCCGTTGGTAATGGGGTTGCATCGATTCCCGTCAGTAGTTTCTTGGGCGATCCGACAAGAAAGGATGTGGTGAATCAAGGTAAGGCTACGCTGACGTTATTGCACGACTTCAACGATCTGTTCAGATGGCGTACCGCGTTCAGAGGAGCGGTGGCCGGTGACAACTATTTCAGTCGGGAATCCAATGTCCTGGTCGGAGACGAAGTAGATGGCATCCTGAACCTGGCACAATACAGAATTCCAACCCTCGCGCAGAGTTACTACTTGCAAAATGAGGTGCACGGTAGCTTCTCAACCGGACCGTTCAAACACAAATCGATTGTCGGTGTAGAGTTAGGGCGCGAAGTCGCTACCGCCTCGGTGTCTAGTGATTTTGGCGGCGATATATCCATTCCAGGGGCCTTTAGCTACATCAATATCTACAACACTGCTGATCGGTTGTTCTTGGATACGCCCCTGACCAAATTCAGCGATACGAAGAATGTCAACGATATTCTGGGTTTCTATTTTGGAGATCATGTGAGTCTTCTGGATAATCTCCATCTCCACGCAGGCGGCCGGTTTGATTACTTTAAGCAAAAGCTCGTCAATTATCCGAACGACCTTGATCCGAATCAAACTGAGGACAGCCAAACCGATCTCGCGTTCAGCCCATCGGTTGGTTTGACCTATCAGCCATGGAAGCCCATCGCACTGTTCGCCAACTATACGGAATCCTTCGCGCCGCAGGCCTCGGGGTCTAGAAGCATTACCGGAACCTTGTTTGAACCGGAGCGCGGCAAGGCCGTTGAAGGAGGCGTCAAGTTCCAGTTCTTCGAAAGTCGGTTGCGTGGGAGCATCGCCGCCTTCAACATCAAGAAGACGAATGTGTTGACAGCCGACCCTCTGAACGGATTCGCGTTTTCAGTGGCGACCGGTGAACAGCGCAGCCAAGGCGTTGAATTCGACGTGGCGGGACGATTAGCGCCGGGTTGGGATATCATCGCCAACTATGCCTATATCGACGCACGGATCACGCAAGATCTCTTGTTTCTCGTAGGCAGCCGAGTCCCCAATTCCGCCCTGAACCAGGGCAGCCTCTGGACGACTTATTATATCCAGAACGGTCCGTTGAAAGGCCTTGGCGCGGGAATCGGGATGCAAGCGCAAGGCAAGCGCAACGGAGTATTCCAATGCACGGATCCGGCCAATTGCCAGGCGCCATTCGAACTTCCTGGGTATGTCCGCATGGACGGTGCCCTGTACTACCGAAAACCGGAACTATTCAGCAGAACGAACTTGCTCGCTGCCGTGAACTTTACCAACCTCTTGGATCAGCGGTACTTTACGGGTACCCAAAACTTCAGGGAGATCATTTATACGGGCGCGCCCTTCACGGTGATCGGCTCCGTGAAGCTGGAGTTTTTCTAGCCGGCTCCTCATCCGCTCATCGGAAGAGAGACTCAGAAGAAAGCTGCAATATCTAAGGTCAGATGGAGAGGACAGGACGGCCCGTTCGCGCTGATCTTCCGGCGACTGAACCCAAGCCGCAATGGCATCTGCTTGGCAATCCCGATTCACCATCAGTTGCCGTATAGGTTTCTGAATCCCCGTTTGTCAGGAATATGTAAGCCAATTCCACAGCCGAGCCATTGGGCTGAAGCCTATGGCCATAGGCTTCCTGCCGCCTCTAGACACCGTCTGCTTCGAGAGGAATAAACCAACAGGTGAGGTTTCAGTCCGGTTTCTTCGTCTCCTATACGACCGGGGCTAGTGTGTTCATTTGACCAGCAGGAGACCAGATCCTACGGCTAGAACTGACTGACCTTTATGAAGTCGAGAAGTTTCACCGTCGCCATGGGGGTCGCTTTGCTGGTCGTCCTCTTCATCGCAATCAGGCCGGGTGGCCGGTCAACCAGCGAGTCATCGACTCTCGCCCCTGCGTCTGATCAGCTCACTTTGGTGGACGTTGCACCCGTCATCGTCGGTTCCGTTACGGAATCGATCCAGGCCGTGGGGACGCTGGAGGCAATCGCCTCGATCACGGTGAGGCCCGAGATTGCCGGTGTGATTTGCCGGATCCATTTTCAAGACGGACATGTTGTCGAGCGGTCGGCTCCGCTGTTGGAATTGGAGCCGGAAGAGCTCCAGTCACAGGTCAATCAGGCAACGGCGCAGGAAAAAATGGCGCTGCTGACGTACGAGCGACTGAAGCGGCTGAACGATCAGCAAGACGTCATTGTGCCGACCCAACAGATCGATGAAGCGAGAATGGCCTGGCATGCGGCGGCCGCGAACAGCCTTCTCTATACGACCCGGCTGAAGAAAACCGTCATCCGCGCGCCGTTCGGCGGAACGGTGGGGCTTCGTCGCGTCTCGGTCGGGGATTACGTGCAGCCCGGGCAAGATATCGTTAATTTGGAGGATTTGAGTACGCTGCATGTGGATGTCAAGGTGGCGGAAGTATGGTTGAGTCGCCTCCATGTCGGCCAAAAACTGATCGTGACGACCGATGCGTTCCCTCACACGACCTTTGACGGCCAGGTGACGGCGATCGATCCGAGGGTCGATGCGACCAACCGGACGGTCGCGGTTCGCGCCGCGATTCCGAATCCGGCCGGCACGCTGCGTCCCGGTCTCTTTGTCACCGTGCGGTTGAACCTGGGCGAGAATACGCAGGCGCTCCTGATCCCGGAAGAGGCGGGGTTTCTTCGTCAAGACAAGGCGATGGTGTTTCGGCTGGAGGAACGAACCGCCCGACTCACTGAAGTCATCCTAGGTCTGCGTGAGCGAGGGCTGGTCCAGGTTCGATCCGGATTGAAGGAGGGCGATCATGTGGTCCGAACCGGCACCCACAAGTTGCATGACGGCGAACGTGTTTCGATCAAATCATCTCAGTAGCAAGGGACCGTCTTTCCCTCTATGAACGTCACCTGCCGCTCCCATCGAGTGTGGGCGTGAGTTTTTCCGAGACCTGTCTCCATCGGCCGGTGTTCGCTGTCGTCATGACGCTCTTGCTGATGTTATTCGGCCTCTTGAGTTTTTTTCGGTTGCCGGTTCGTGAGTACCCCGACATCAAGCCGCCGATCGTCTCGGTCCAAACAGTGTATCCGGGGGCCGGCGCATCCGTGATCGAGTCGGACGTGACGACACCGTTCGAGGACTCGCTCAGCGGCATTCAGGGGCTCAGGACGATCACGTCGTCCAGCCGCGAAGAAGTGTCATTGATCACGCTCGAATTTGAAGTGGGGCGTGACCTGGATGGAGCGACCAACGACGTCCGCGATCGGGTTTCTCAGACCCGTCCATTGCTGCCGCTGGGCATTCTTGAGCCGTATGTCGAAAAGGCCGCGGCAGAGAACACCGAAATTCTATGGATAGCCGTATCCAGCGACCGTCATTCTGAATTGGAGCTCACCGACGTCGCCGATCGCTTTATCAGGGCGCGGTTGGCGATGATCCCCGGAGTATCCGCGACATATCTCGACGGCGAACGCCGCTATGCCATGCGGATCTGGTTGGACCCGGACCGACTCGCTGCTCGCCGCTTGACCGTTGAGGACGTGGAAGACGCGCTCCGAAATCAGAACGCCTCGATCCCGGCCGGCCGGATCGAGAGCAATCAAATGGAATTCGGCGTCTCGCTGAAGGGCACCTTGGAGACGTCGAAGCAATTCGAATCGCTCATCGTGACCTACCGCGACGGCTATCCGGTGCGCCTGGAGGATATTGCTCGTGTCGAACTCGGCGCGGAGGATACCCGAAAGCTTGGACGTTTCGACGGCAAGCCGTCCTTGGGCGTTTCCGTGTCCCGGCAGTCCAGAGCCAATACGTTGGCGGTGGCGCGCGCGGTGAAGGAACAGCTTCCGATCATTGCGGCGAGGCTGCCCGACGGCATGCAGATGGCGCTCGCGTGGGACAGTTCGACGCCGATCGAACAGTCGCTGCACGAAGTGTATGTGGCCTTGGGGCTTTCGTTGATCCTCGTCGTGCTGGTGGTTTTCTGTTTCTTGGGGAACGTACGCGCGACGCTCGTGCCAGCTGTCGCCATCCCGGCATCGATCATCGGGACCTTCACGGTCATGGCAGTGACCGGGTGCTCGCTGAACGTGCTGACCTTGCTCGGGCTCGTGCTCGCCATGGGGCTTGTGGTAGATGACGCGATCATCGTGCTGGAGAACATTCATCGCCGGATCGTCGCCGGCATGCCGCCCATACAGGCGGCGATCGAGGGCACGAACGAAATCGCTTTTGCCGTCATCGCAACGACCATCTCGCTGGTGGCGGTCTTCGTTCCGATCGCCTTTCTGACCGGAATCGTGGGCCAACTGTTCGCTGAATTGGCCATCGCCGTCACCTCAGCCGTGCTGCTGTCCGGTTTCGTGGCGCTGACGTTGACACCGGTCATGTGCGGGCGATTGCTGCCCCAAGAAATCAGGTCCACCCGATTTCGATCAGCCGTATCATTAGCTGAACGTGTAGTCCAACGCTATCGCCATGGGCTCGTATGGGCGCTCCATGCCAGGACGGCGGTCGTCGTCGTGGCGATCGGAGCTAGCCTGGCCAGCCTCTTCATCCTGACCCGGCTCCCGTCCGAATTGGCTCCCCTCGAAGACGCTGGGTGGTTCTCCGGGTTCCTCACCGCGCCTCAGGGCGCCACTCTTCGCTATACCGATACCTACGCCAAAGAATTGGAATCGCTGTTCAAGACGGTCCCCGAAATTACACACATCTATACGACGGTGGCGAGCGGAGAGCGTCCGACGAGAGTCAATCGTGCCGAGAGTTGGGTCACGTTGAAGGATTGGAACGATCGCGCCAGGAGTCAGCAGGAAATCGTGGACGGCTTGAATCAAGAACTCGGCAAGCTGACCGGCGTGAAGGCCTATTTGTTGAATCCTCCTTCTATTGGAGACTGGTCGGATAAGACACCCGTACAGTTCGTCCTCGGAGGATTCGACTATCAAGAGTTGCAGCAGGCCGCTGAAAGGTTGAGGGGACGACTGGCCGACCATCCCGGCTTCGTCACACCTGACATCGATTTAGCGTTGAATACGCCGCATCTTGTCGTCGAAACACATCGCGACAAGGTCGCGGATCTCGGCCTGTCCGTCACCACCATCGGGCGAACGCTGGAGACGTTGTTCAGCGGAAGGCCGGTCGGCGCGTTCGTACAGAACGGGCGTCAATATAAAGTGATCGTGAAAGTGGACGATCGGCATCGCGAAAAACCCTCGGATATCAGTCGGCTCTATGTGCGTGGGAATGAACGCGAATTCGTGCAACTCAACAATGTCGTGACGGTCAAGGAAGTGCCGGCCCCTGAAGCGTTGAACCATTTCGATCGCATGCGCGCAGTCACTGTCAGCGCGGGGCTGGCCGACGGGTTCACGCTGGGGCAAGCCTTGACCTATTTGGACGAGACGGCAAGAGACCTGATCAAGCCCGGCATGCGGACGGCCTATGCGGGAGAAACCAAGACCTTCGCCGAAGGCAATCGAAACCTCTATATGACGTTCGGGTTGGCTTTGGCGGTGATCTTCTTGGTGCTCGCGGCCCAGTTCGAGAGTTTTCGGCATCCCTGGACGATCCTACTCACAGTGCCTCCGGCTCTGTCGGGATCATTGTTGTCCCTGGTCGTGATCGATGGAACCCTCACCATCTATAGCCAAATCGGTTTGGTGATTTTGATCGGGCTGGTGACAAAGAACGCCATTCTGATCGTGGAATTTGCCAATCGGCTTCGTGAACGGGGGCTCGACCTGTCCCAGGCGGTGACTGAAGCGGCGACGTTACGACTTCGCCCAATACTGATGACGACCTGCGCGACGATCCTCGGGGCCTTGCCGCTCGCGCTGGCCACTGGAGCAGGAGCAGCCGGCCGCCGTCAGATCGGCGTCGTGTTCATCGGAGGGCTGCTGGTTTCCACGCTCGTGACGCTCGTATTGGTGCCAGCCGGCTATGCCATCCTATCGAGACGGGTGAGGATTTCCGATCCTCATGGAGCGAAACAGCCGCATGGCCTTCCTGGCATAGACCTCATGATGGGCTCGCCGCCCGCTGATCACAACTGACGATCTGCTGAAGACGATCAGCAATCAGAATCGAGCAGGTCATGGCCGGCGCACAGCTGCATGTGAGGAACAAGTGGGGTTGCCTCGTCACAATAACTGGATGATCTCTATCTGGAGAGCGCGGTTTCTCGGTCCTCGTTCGCTCGATAGCCTGTCGGTTCTTGTCGGAGACTCTGTGTATGGTGAGGAATATTATGGATTGCAGGCATCAGCCTCACTACAGAGTCGTGGCTACGGTGCTCATCGGCTTGTGGTGCCTCTCGTCATCGGCTGAGGGTTGGAGCCTTGATGCGACGCAACCGATCTCTGGGGAGCGACGAGAGGCCATCTCGCTGGCGGACGCGGCGATTCGAGCGCTGCAGAATAATCTCGACATCACTATCAGCCGCTATGCCAAAGAGGGCAGGTTAGCGGACATCGTCGTCGAACAAGCCAAGTTCGATCCGACCGTGAGCGTGAACGGTCGATATAATCGGACCGTGGATCCGCTCAATCAACCCCTGTTCGGCGGAACGGGACCGAATCTTAATCAGATCACGATCTTCGACCAGCGACATCATTCCTTGGCGATCGACGCGACCAAAAACTTGCTCACCGGGGGCATGCTCGACGTAAGGTACAACCCTGTAAGGAACAATTACAATCAGGAAGTCGCCCAAGGATTTCTCTTCAATCCCGAGTGGGCCGGCGGCCTGACCTTCACCCTGACCCAGCCGTTGCTCAAGAACGCGGGGATCGCCCTCAACAAGACCTTCATCAAGGTGGCTCAAAACAATGCCGACGTCGAACAGCATGTCTTCCGAGACCGGGTCATGACCGTCATCGCCACGGTCGAACAAACCTATTGGGAATTGGTATTTACGATTGAGAACCTGACGGTGGCACAAGCCGCCTTGAAGGCAGCCGAAGAGCTCTTGGCGAGCAATCGCGCCAAGGCCAAAGCCGGTGTGATGTCCACCGTCGATGTGCTCCAAGCCGAGGCCGCCGTTGCATCGAGGGTCGAGCAGATCTTGGTGGCCGAGAAGGCCATTCGCGACCAGGAAGATCAACTGCGACGTCTGTTGAATCCTGGTGAAGCGGCCCTGAGGAAGGATATGCGTCTCACACCCCTCGATGCTCCTGTTACGGCCCTTGAACCCATCAGCCTGGAGGCAGCGATCGATACCGCGATCGACTTGCGTCCTGAAATCGTCCAGGCGAAAAAGCATGTCGAGTCCGGTGAGCTGAACACACAATTTGCCCGCAACCAATTGCTTCCCACCCTGTCGTTTCAAGGGACCATGGGGCTCACCGGGATAGGAAGCGATTTTGGCAGCTCTTTCAACAGAAACTTCAGCGGCGATTTCTACAATTATGGGGCGGGCCTGCTGTTCAGCTATCCGATCGGGAACCGCTCTGCCATCAGCACGTACAACAAGCGTCGACTCGAGGCCAGAAGTGCGGAAGCGGCACTCGCCAGCGTCCGCCACGAGATTATTGTCGGTATCCGTGAAGCGGTGCGCCGCGTCCAGACAGACTTTAAACGTATCGAGACCACGCAGTCGGCGCGCATTTTGGCGGAAAAACAGTTGAAGACGGAGCAGGAACGGTTGAAGGTGGGACTCAGCACGACTCGTTTTGTGCTCGATTTTCAGCGCGACCTCGCAACCGCGCAGGGAAACGAGTTACGGGCCATTATTGATTACAACAAGTCGCTGTCGAACTTTTCGCGTCATAAAGCTACGACGTTGGACCGCTATCATCTCGAACTGTCGTAGATCTTGTCTGATCCAGGACCGCTCGCTCTATAGGCAATGTTGGGCCTGTCGGTGGTCGACTGATGTTCGCATCGTGACGGTTCGATGGGGCGTAGCCGTGCACCGTCAGACGGACCTGTTGAGATGGCTCAGGAGGGAAAGCGTTTCAGCCAAGCCTTGAGTCGTCGCGTACGAAGCGATCGCACCAGCCCCCTGGCCTGCCCTCGTTGACGCTGGAACCGCAGACACTTTGGGCACCAAAGCAGGGGACTCTGGTGCCCTGTAGGTCGGTTGCAGCGCATGCAGGTCGTCACACGCGTTTCGGAAGGTGCGCATGAGACCTGAGACTCTGTCTGCTGCATGGGTACACGGTTTCTCATCTCGGTACCGGACGGTCGGCTATTGATAGTCCTCATTGAGCGACCGGAGGAATGCCACCAGGGAGACGATGTCGTTGGTTAGGAGGGCGATGCCCTGAAGCTGGGCGGCTCCATTGCGCAGAGTTCCAGCGCGGGATTGATCCGAGACGTCACGGTAAAAAACGATGATGTCGTCCAACGTATCAAATTGCCCATTGTGCATGTAGGGTGCCGAATGTCCGAGGTCACGGAGGCCGGGCGTCTTGAATCGCGCGATGGCACGGTCGAGTAGGATCGAATCGGATAAGAGGCATGGGACCTGGTCGTCGCACAAGATGGCTCTGATTTTTGCTTGCGGGTTCGGCATATCAAGGTTGGCGAAGATGTTCCATACACCCAGATCGGTCAAGGTAGGGTCGGCAAGCAGGGGGATGGCTCGGAAGCGTCCTGAGGCGTTGGGATGGTTTTCCGTGCCAGGGAGGTAGGCATCGTAGTTTCCATCGCGAACGGTGAGGTTTGGGATCACGAGAGCGCCGAATGCATTGGCACCGTGAATACCGTCGTATGCCTGTTGTGTCGTACCGGTATTATGCAACTTGAAATCGGTAAAGTTGGGTGCGGCATGGCAGGCAATGCAATTGCCGACCTTGCCAGCGGCGAGCTCGGCGGGTGACGCCACAGGCGTGGCAGGTTCTGTCAGGAACATCTTCAAGCCGGCCAGCTCTGTCGCACCGAACGCGAACGGCTGAGAGTGGAACTGAAACTGTCCATTCGATCGGTTGGGATTGGAAGTCACAAATTGGGGAGAGAAACCCGGCGCGTTGATCAGGGCCCGAAGCCGTCGGCTATAGGAGAGTGGAGGCTCGTTCGGATTTGGTTGCTGAGGTAGGCCGTTGATCGCCAAGAACACATCAAACGGCGAGCGAATCGGCACTCCATTGTCGTCGGACTTGGAAAACCGAAGGCCGTTCACGTACGCCGTGACGACCTTCACGACCGCGTCAAAGACCTCTTGGTCGGTGCCTGAACCGATAAGGGCGCGAAATTGAGGAGGCAAGCGCAGTTCGTCGGGAATATTCGGGCTGGTGCCGGTAAATAACTCTCTGTAAGCCAAGCCGGTGTCGGTCAGATCGAAGGAACCATCGTCTTCTCGAACCACTTTTACGATATGTGAAATCGCCTGAGCCTTTTCGCCGGGAAGCCAGCCAAAGTTTCGACCGGTAAAGGTCCCAACGACCAGGTCCTCCATGGAATTGAACTCGGCGTCGAAGTGGAGCAAGACGCCGCCTGGCCGGTTCAGGGAGGAGTTGACCAGCGGAGGAGAATTTCTTGGTGTGTTGGTATTCCCGTCGGCTCTTGCTGGAATAGGACTGCGGCGCGCGAAGTCGGCATAGGACCTCATGCCGCCGCCGAGAGATGAGAGGACATCATCCACCAAGTGACAGGTCCGACAGTTCATTGCCATGCCTTTGAACGGTCCCGGGTTGATCGGAGCTCCCAAGGTTTCGAGGGTAGCGACAACCGTATCGCCGGATTTGGGATCGTTGACCTTGCCGCCGTTGTCCATGAACACCTTGAACGACTGGGAAAATCTGGTGTCAAGGAACAGCCGTTCGCCGACGTCTTCCTCCGCGCCTGGCGTACCAGTCGAGACGGGAGATGGGGGAGGAGGCGAGCTCTCACCGCCAGAACAGGCAAGGAGGCCAACGAGGAAAAGGATGGAGCCTAGAAGGGCTAGGCATGTGGGTGTTTGATGAGGCTCATAGGCATGACTCATGTTGCATCTTTCCTTCCGTTAATCGAACCTCCGGGGGAGGCGAGGGTCCCCGGGAGGTGAGGGCCCTCGCCTGCAAAGTGGGAGAGGTGAGCCCTCACTTCACGGGCCGGTGTAAGCCGTACACCGGCCTTGTCACCGCTGAGGTGTTCCTTCTACATAGGTGGTTGCTGTTTCTCCCATCAGTTCGACCAAGAGATCAACGACAAAGGGATCGAATTGGGTTCCGGAGGCCACTCGCAGGATTCGGAGCGCGATACGATCGCGCAAAGATCGGTCGTGGACATGGGGAATCCGAATAGCCTCGAACGCGTCCGCGACGGCGAGAATCCTCGCGCCCAGTGGGATGAATTGTCCCCTCAGGCCGTAGGGATAGCCTGATCCATCCCACCGCTCATGGTGATGGGCGATCAGGATGGTCGCGTCACGAAGGAATGAAAAAGGCTCGAGCAAGGTCGCTCCGAGTCGCGGATGATTTTGAATGACCACGTAGGAGTCCGGATCTTTGGCCTCTCGCCCGGTTTGGAGGTGAGACGGAAGCATCAGGAGACCGATGTCGTGGAGCAAAGCGGCCAGTTTCAATTGATGCAAGAGCTCGTCGCAGAGGTTCGCAGCAAGCCCCATACGAACCGCAACAGCCGCCGTTTCTTGACCATGCCCTGCTTGCCACGGCAGAAGCCGATCCAGTTCCTTCGTCACTTGTCGAACCAGAATACTCTCCAGATCGCGTCGCGATGTTGCCGGAATATGAAGGCGGTCGACCTTCTGCAGCATGCCTTGAATCTTCAGCACGGCCGGTTCAACCGAATCCGCTATGTGGACCTGCATCGTATCACCTCCGTAAAAATGAAGAGCCCAAGACACTGTCGTGACCTGGGCTCTGGGTGAATAACCGCTGGCCGCTGGAACAGTTGTGTGGACGATCTGAAGCCTACGATTCTTGCGGTCCTTTCCCTCCCATCAGCGGTTGTCCGAGCACCCACATCTCATACAATGGGACAATCAGCATCACGAGAAAACTGATGGTCATCAGCGTATCACCGATCAACATCGAGAGGGCGAAAATAGGGGAGACGTAGCTGATCAACCATGGCGACAGAAGGTCGAGAATCACACCGCCGAAGCCCGCCCATGTCAGGATCGTTTTCAGCCTGTGGCTCGCACTGGTCAGATACATCACGTGGATCAAAATCATGAACACGACCGGCATCGTAAACAGATGAAAATGGGTGATCTCCGCCAGTTCTCGAAACGACATCGGTTCTCCGAACGTTGCATCAGACCCTCGATAGTGATCGGCGACCCCTTGCGGTGACAGTCCCGTCATGCTATGTGCCCAAAAAAACGAGAAGCAAAAACCGGCAAACATCAACAGCAGGAAGAACGTATACAACGACCGGATATGGCGATCGGAGTCACGGAGCCTGAATTTCTGATTGAAGTTACGCATGCCGGGACGCTGGGTCCGCCCGAAGTTAGTTTCCAAATATGGAGGAGAAGAACCCTTTATTTTTTTTCGCCATTGTGTCGCTGCCGTTTCCGGCCGGTTTCAAGTAATACTCGTCGATCAATACCAAGACTCGTTTGACTCCGGCGCTCATCGAGCGAACGGACATCGTGGCGCCGGTGATGTTGGTGATGTCGCGTTTGATCTGGATCGGATCGAGAACAGTCTTGCCTTCGTACTGGGCGTTAAACCGTTTTTTCCCGACGTCGCTCCCGCGCGATTCGCGGAACACAAGGAGTTCGACGTCCGAAACGGAACCTTCGTTATCGACGCCGACCAGGTAGGTCATCGGCTTGTGCTTGCCGATCGTATTTTGGACGACCGCATAGCCGTCAACCTGGCTATCGGACTCTCCGATATACACTTCGAACGATTCTTCCGGGAATTTCCAGCCGATCCGTTCCTCAATGTGGGCTTTCTTCTCCTGGGTGAGTTTGATCACCTCCTTGCGAATCTGTTGGGATTTCGGGAGCATGATCTTGATCCCATCTTCCTCAGTCATGAACTCTTCAGCGGCGGTCATTTCCTGCTGCGTCAGATAACGCTTGAGGTCGTTATCCCAAATTCGCTCAGCTCTCGCTTGGGAGAGTGGCATCATGAGGATGGCGATGAGCACAACAGCTAGACGCGTGATCATGACGAGGCCTCACAACCTTTCTCTTTGAGTCGAAGATGGAGTTTTTCCGTAACCGCGTTCGTTATTTGCTCTGATGGTTCGACAGCCCACCATTTCGTGGCCAGCTGGGACGCACCGCCCCTGTCATGCCAACGTTGGCGCGTTTCCAACACGTTGACCGACGTGACGTCGTCCATTTTCTTGACGGCCACCGTCAAGCGGGCCCGCTCGATGTTGCCGAACCCCTCGCGCCGAAACACCCCATAGGGCCGCTTCTGACCTTCCATTTCAATCCATGCGGTTTCAATGGTCCCGTCGGTCTTGTTGAGTGCCGTGATGGAGTAGCCCTTCGTCGATTCCACCGCTGCCTCCCAGACAGTGTCATAGGAGCAAACGAAGTAGGAATTTCGTCCGCCGGCGAGGCCGGCGCAGGCGGTCAACGACAACAGCCCAACGAGCATAAGATCCATAAGTCGTGTTCCGTACATCAAATCATCATCTTGCGGGGAGGCTTCCCCTAGGAGAAAGCCTCCCCGTCAACTCCCTAGAAATAGGTGGCAGCCGAAATCACGAAGGCACTATCGTGAATCCGTTGTTCCGTATTGGGATTAAATGCCATCGGCTGATATTGATAGCTCATTTTGAAGACTGTGTCCTGGATGGGCCGATAGTTCAAACCGAAGGAAAACTGCTGCAGATTGCCCCAGCCCCCTGTGCCATTAAGGTTATCCAGATCGGTGTTCACCCTGTCGTACCGGAATACAGCTGTGAAGGTGGAACCCTCACCAAACCGCTTCGGGGAAAGTTTCGTCAAGAACGCCGGCATGAAGTGATAGTTGCCCTGGATATAGAAGCCGCTTCCGCGCTGCGGCGGGATTCCAGGGCCACTATTGCCTGGTATCCCAGTCAGGAGTGAGCCTGGGGCAAATCCAATCGTGTTGCCGTTAATGGCTCGCGAGTTTCCCCTTGCATAGGACCAGGCGGCTTCGCCGATCAGTTCAAATGGTCCCCGCTGGAGCGTCCAGTCGACGGCGAAAATGCTGAGAGGGTTGTAACTTGAGTTGGGTGCTCCATTGCCATAATAGCCAGACCCAGCCACTTCGACTCCGAGCATAGGACTGAATGCCACGCGCCCGACCACGGACTTACCGTTGTTGAGATCCAGCCCATCGTCCGCCGGGCATTTCCGCTGCCGTGATCCTCTCGTGCCGTCTGCCTCGTTGATCCTAGGAGTTCCGTTGGGGTCGTATGAGCATGGTCCAGTCGTGAAATAGAATTCGTAGTCCAGTTTGCCTGTTCTTCCTGGATACATGGTTCCATAGAATCCTGCTCCTGTTTCAGTCATGGTACTAGGAATAACCAGCCGACTGACCAAGGGACGATCGGTGAGGTCATTGAGCGGAGAATCATGCAGCAGGTTAAACTTGCCGACCGGAAGCAGCAAACTTCCGACGCGGATGTTGATAGGTTCCTTGATGAGGTAATCGATAAAAGCAAATTCTATCCCGACTTCGATTCCTTGCGTGGAATCCTCGCGAATGCCGTGCTCAAACTCAATTTCAGACGCGAACTTCACGTGCTCTGTGATGTCCGCATAGATGAAGGGGACGAACCTCTGCTGATCGAAACTGTTCGTTGTGCCGCCATAGCCGTTCTCGATGCTTGCTTGGCGTTGGGAGCGAAATTGAATGTCCATATAACCGCCAACAATCGCCTTCGGCGACGATACGAAGGGCTTGGCATACACCAAGCGGCCGGACCCGGTCGATCCGAAGGAAAGAGGTGCTTGCTGCTGACTTCGGCGCTCTTTTGCGACTTCCGGCAGTGAGCCGATCCCTGGCTGGATCTCTTCACCCGGGGGACCTTCTTTCTGTTCGCCGAGTCCTTCGTGGCGGTCGCGTTCTTGCAGGCGTTTTTCCACTGCTTCATCGACCATCTTCTTGATTTCCTCCGGGGTCATCTCTGCAGCCCACACAGGCATGACTACCAGGCCGGCGATGACGAGAGCCCCGAGGATTGACCGCATCTTCATCGGTATCCTCCCTTATGAATAAGGTTGTGGTCTGACTCGGGACTCGGTGGTCTCTGGCCTTTAAGCAAACAAAAGAGCTGTACTCGTGTAATGGAGGTGTGGTCGCTGCGCTTCCGTTCGCACAGTGGAGCATCATGTTCCGGTCCCCCAACCTTCAATCGAGGAAAAGGGAATCACGACGATGCGCTTGCACCGTTTGCACTTCAGCTCCAGTCCTTGCTCGCACACCTTGGCGATCAATTGTCCGCATTCACAGCGAGTTTCCTGGCTCTTGACCCGATGGCGTTCGGGCACGTGCGTCATAATCATGGTGGTAGTTGATCAGTTTTGGAATTGAGAACAGTTATTAATATCGGGCGCGAATCTATCCTACTCAGTGTTTGCTGTCAAGGGGCGGGCCATCGGTCACATGCACGCCGAATGAGCGGAAAGTGCTGCTCAGCGGATAGCGTATAATGACGTCATGTCGGTGGGATGGAATTCGTTCACCTACGTCGGGTTTTGGCGGTTTGGGGCGGATTCCCCCAAATATGGGCGCATGCTCAGCCTGTCAATGGAAGATGTAGAGGATGACCGCACCCATGCGACCGAATTCTTGATGCAGACCTACCCATCGTTGGACACACAAACGGTCGTGAGTGTCCTGCCAAATCCTCCCATTCTTCAAGCGCGCCTGTTCGAAGTCATGCCGTACCGGCGCTATCCCACATATTTTCGCCGGCAGTGGTGGTAAGGACATTCTGCCATTATGAGGTTGCCTGGTGGAGATGATCTCAGAAAAACGATGGTCATCCTTGTACTAACCGGTTTGGTCGGCTGTGTGGAGGTGTCACCCGTTCCCGAGTCGGTCGTTGTCAAGCGGACTCAGATGCACATGGGGACGTTGGTTTCGATCACCGCAGTGGCGTCCCAGAAGAAGGTGGCGCAAGGGGCGATTCAGGCTGGGTTCGATGAGATCAAGCGTCTCGAACGGTTGTTGAGTACCTGGATTCCCGCAAGCGAACTATCCCACGTCAATGCTGCAGCCGGTCGTCATCCTGTCGAAGTCAGCCGGGAGACCTTGGACATCGTGGCGCGGTCCATCGAGATAGCTCGTCTGACGCAAGGGGGGTTCAATATCGCCGTCGGTCCTGCCGTCGACCTGTGGAGTGTTACCGAGCGACAGTACATTCCGAGCGATGTCGAATTGGATCAGCTGAAGACTCTGGTCGATTGGACGAACATTCAGCTCAATCGGGATGCCCGGACGATCTTCCTACCTCGCGAGGGAATGCGGATCGATGTCGGCGGAATCGGAAAGGGCTATGCCGCAGACCATGCGGTCATCGAAATGAAACGGGCCGGCGCACAGGGAGGAGTTGTTGCCTTGTCGGGCGACATCAAGACGTTCGGCACGCTCCCCGATGCAAAAGGATTCCCGGTAGGCATCAATCACCCTCGTGAAGAAGGGGCGTTGATTGCCGTCATCGACCTGAAGGATGAGGCCATTTCAACGGCCGGTGATTACGAACGGTTCTTCGAGCGGGATGGAGTCCGGTATCATCACATTTTGGACCCTCAAACCTTGCGACCAGCCCGTGGTTGTCAGAGCGTGACGGTCGTCGCCAAGGAAGGCACGATGGCGGATGGTTTGGACACGGGGATTTTTGTGTTGGGACCTGAGCGCGGGATGGCCTTGGTGGAACGCTTGCCGCATGTTGAGGCGATCATCATCGACGATGAAGGACAGATGACCGTTTCATCCGGGCTCCGTGATCGGCTGCGTGTGCCATGAGGCGATTGCCTTCCACGCGCTCATCATGATGAGCGAAACCAAGAAAGTTCTGCAGCGGTAAAGATGATTCTGGAAGGTTCGAGATCTCTATCGGTTAACCGACTACCGAGTCTTCTTCAAACTATCACGGATTAAAAACCGCACCGGCATGTGGGGCGTTCCAGTGGACACCACCTATCCAGCGTCATTGGGCCGGTACGACGGGTCTGTGGGAGTATCGAACGTTCATCACAGCCGAACGACCTCCAAGCTGACCTGCTGAAAGCCTAAGCCACGAATCTCATCGACCAGCGCGACGAATTTTTCGAGCAATGTGACCTTGTCCGCCCGCACGACCACGGCCGATTCGCGAGCCTTGGTGCCCAAGACCGATGGGAGGCCGCCGGAGGGAACCGGAGCATCATTTAAGAACAGGTTTCCATCCGCAGTCAATGAAATCACGATGGGAACGTCCTTGTGGTCGCTTACCTCTTTGGCCTTGGCCAAGTTGACGGGAATCTGTCCCGTGCTGATGAAGGTGGCGGTCGTCAGCACGATGACGAGAAGGACCAACATGACATCCACGAGCGGGATGACGTTGATTTGATCAATGTTCCGTTCCATGTTGCACTCCATACTCAGTCAGAAGTTCGGTGACCCGACGACGAAGCACATTGTTCATCACGACGCAGGGAATGGCGACTAATAGCCCGATGGCGGTCGCCTTCAATGCCAGGCTCAAGCCGATCATGATGGTGTTGACCGCCATCGTTCCTGACGTTCCCATCGTGTGGAAGGTCAACATGATCCCCAGGACAGTTCCGAGCAGGCCGATATACGGAGCGTTGGCGGCCACGGTGCCGATAATCACGAGTCGCTTGGTCAACGTGATTTCCAGCAGCCGGGCATTTGAAAACTGTGAGAAATTGACCCGCCGGTAGAAGAGCCAGCGTTCGACGGCGACCGCGACAGACCAGAGGCTCAGGGCCAGCAAGAGCCCGATGATCCCATAATCAATGGTATTTTTCAGCGCATCCATCATAACTCCTTACTAATGTGAAAATATGGTTCGATCCGGTAGGCTGGGAGCCAACGCATCCTTTCATGAATGCCAGACCCGAGGGGAAACTGTCAATCCACTCACGTATCGCTTTTATCCCGTTGCTGCGAGCGAGGAGGCTGTTCGGCAGGAAACACCACGGTGTGCGTGGCAGAGACGCGGAGTTCCACGGCGGTCCCTTCCTCGTAGACGTTGGTTGAGCTTTCGCTGCTGTGGACCATCTGTCCGGAGGGCAGGCGGATCGTATAGAGGTTCTCCGAACCTCGGAACAGGCGAGCCGCAACCCGCGGTTTCGCCGATTTGTTGGGCACCAGCTGGATGTCGTCAGGGCGAATCATCACGACGACTTCGCTTTCCTCGGGACGATTGAGGGTATTGGGAAACTCTCCGAGTTCAGTATGGACCAGGCCCTGGCGGACCTGTCCGGTGATAAAATCGGCTTGACCCACAAAATCGGCCACGAATCGTGTAGCCGGAAGGTGGTAAATGAGCTCCGGCGAATCCAGCTGTTCGAGCATTCCCTGATTCAGTACGGCGATGCGGTCGGCCATGGCAAAGGCTTCGTCGTGATCGTGCGTCACTAGAATCGTCGTGGTTTTCATCCGATGCAGCAGGGCATGGAGCTCTTGCCGCATGCGGCCGGCCATATCGGGATCCAGGTTGCTGAACGGCTCATCCAGGAGGAGCAAGACGGGATGCTGCACGAGTGCGCGTGACAGGGCCACTCGTTGCTGTTGCCCTCCCGATAACTCATGCGGGTAACGTCGGTCGAGTCCTTCGAGGCCGGTCAGCCGAAGCATGTCTTGGACACGACATCTCCGCTCCGCTCGCGACAGGTGGCGGAGCCCGAAGGCGATGTTGTCGGCGACGCGCAAATGTGGAAAGAGCGCGTACTCTTGAAAGACCATGCCCACACGGCGTGCTTCGGTTGGAAGGGTTTCCGAGGAGGAGGAGACTAACCGGCCTGATAGAAAAATCTGTCCGGCCTGCACCGGTTCGAGACCCGCGATCGCCCGCAAAATGGTCGTCTTGCCGCAGCCTGATGGACCGAGCAGGCAGAGAATTTCACCTTCCCGGGCGGAAAATGAAATATCGTGGATCGCAGGCCTGCTGAGATCATAGGCACAGGACACAGAACGAAGCTCCAAGATGGAAGAGGCCGGCTGGTAGAGATTCACTTGGCCGTCGAGCTGCTCGATATCCACCTGTGTGCTGTGCGATGGTGTGTTCATGGTCGTTTTATGCTGCCCGCCAATCACGGGAGAGCAATAAGACCAGCGCCGGCAAACCTACGAGCACGATCAACAGGGCGGATGGAGCCGCCAGCTGATAGTACTCTTCACTTGCCTCCAGCCAGACACGAATTGCCAAGGTGTCGAATCCCACCGGTCGCAGCAGCAACGTTGCCGGGAGTTCCTTCATCGTCTGCAAAAAGATCAAGACCCAGGCCACGATGACCCCGTTGCGGATGAGGGGTAACGTCACGCGACGCCAGGTATCTCGGACGGTAAGACCCAGGGTGCGGGCGACTTCCTCCAGATTAGGGGTGATTTGTTGAATCGATGGTTCGAGCGACTGGAGGCCGACTGGGAGAAAATGAAGGACATAGGCGACGATTAATACGATCACCGTACCATACAGGAATGGGAGGACTTTCAGAAAGAGGACCAACACCGCGAGCGCCGCGACTGGTCCTGGTAGGACGTAGCCGGCATAGGCGGTTTGCAAACAGCCGACATTAAGCCAGGTCGGTTTGCGGCTGGCCAGGTAGGCGAGGGGCAGTCCGACGAACACTCCTGCCGTGGCAGCCAGGGTCGACAGCAAGGCGCTGTTCCACACAAAACCGAAGAAGCGGGCGTCGAGGATTGCCTGGGCTTCCGCCGACAGGCTCCAGGTCACCAGTAGATAAGCTGGGATTCCAAAAGCCAAGCCGATGACGGTGGCCAAGCATGCCGTCAAAGCGGTCGCGTGCAACCATCCGCACCGGACTCGTTGTGGTGTCTGAAAGCGTCCGGAGGTCTGGTAAAACCGGCTCTTTCGACGAAACCATCGTTCGGTCAATAAGAACAGGAGCGCCAGGATGACCAGTAAGATGCTCAGGATGCTCGCGGCCTGATTGTCGGACCGGCCGGTCATTTGCTGAAACACGGCGTAGGTCAGTGTTTGGTAGCGCAGTAGGGAGACGGCACCGAAGTCTGAGACGACGTACAGGATGACAAGGGCGAGACCGGCGACGATGGACGGGCGCAGCAATGGGAGCGTGACGAACAGCATTCTGTGAAGTGGTGAAGCGCCGCAGGTACGGGCCACTTCCTCAAACGACAGGTTAAAACTCAGGAGCGCGCTGCGTGTGAGCAAGTAGACGAAGGGAAACGTGTCGAGCGCCATCACGACGGTGACGCCCCAAAAACTTTGCGGTGAAATGATTCTGGCTTGAGAACCTGCGATCGTCTGCCAGAGCTGTTCTACCGGGCCGCCGAATCCCAAGAGATAGTTGTACACGTAGGCCAAGACGTACGTCGGCATGGCCAGCGGCAGCACGAGGCCAATTTCCCACAGGCGACGGCCAGGGAATTCGAAGCGCGTGACCATCCAGGCGGTTGATACGCCGAGCACGAATGTGAGCAAGGCCACGGCACCGGCCAGAGAAACCGTATTCAACAACAGCTCAGGGATACGGGTGGTCCAGAGACGATGCCAAATCGCAGCATCGGCCGACAGGGCTAGGGCAGTGACATAGCCCAATGGCAGGAGGACCAAAGTCGCGCCGGCGAGGACCGCGAGTTGTAGGGGAGAGACAGATGGTCGGTGTATGGCAATCACTGGGAGCTCGGGGAGTTACCGCATCCCCACCTGCTCGATGAGAAGCAATGTGGGTTCTCGCAGTTCGGCCAACTTGCTCAAAGGCACCAGGGCCGCTCGAAAGCTCTTGCGTTCGATCAGCGCTGGGTCTGCCTTGACCTCAGGATGGAGTGGGTACTCCTTGTCGAGGTCGGCGAACAGCTTCTGCCCGGCCTGCGCAATGAGAAACTCCACGAGCAATTTGGCGTTTTCCAATCGGGGAGTGTGTTTTAGGATGCCGATGCCCGCCACATTCATGATGGCACCCATGCCTCCTTCCTGTTGATCGGGCATTACAACCGCCAGCGGAGCAGCCGGTTGTGTGGCCAGATGCCGATAGACGTAATAGTGATTGACGATACCCACGGCGACCTGACCTTTGGCGACGGCGTCGACGATCTGCGAGCTCTTCTGATACACCTGGGTGCCGGCATTATCCCGAAGGCCTTCGAGAAACTTCCTGGTTTGATCGTCACCGACGCTCGCGCGGATGACCGACACACCTGCTTGCAGATATTCGCTGCCGGCGTTGGGAATGGCGATCTTGTTCTTCCATTTCGGGTCGGCCAAGTCCAGCAACGACGTGATCTGATCGGGTTTCACCATCGTCGTGTTGTACACAACGATCCAAAATCGTCCTGACAAACCGATCCAACTGTTGTCCACCGCGCGAAACTGGGGAGGAATGGCCCGTTCGACCTCCCGCATATTCAACGGGCGAAGGAGGCCCGCAGCGCGAGCCATTTCCAGACTGCCGGCATCGTTGGTAATAAAGACATCGGCAGGGCTGCGGTTCCCTTCTGCCTTCATTCGATTCACCAACTCCATGGTGCCGGAGGAGAGCAACTCGATTTGAATACCGGTCTTCGCGGTAAACTCATCGAGTACCGGCTTAATCAGCCGTTCAGCTCGACCGGAATAGACGGTCAGCTTGTCCGCAGCCGATGCGAGGGGTGGCATGATCAGCCAAAAGGACATGAGGATGCCGGCAACTGAAACAGCGAGGAGCTTGAGTTGAGAGGCAATAGTCGTGGCGCGAGGGGAACGTCGGCAAAATAAGTGCATAGTCAACCCTTCTGTCTACGTGGAGGAGAGTGGAATCAGGCAAGCCGCCTTAAAAAACGAATACCAGAAACAGCAGCAGGGGTCAATGACGGCAGCGAGAGCAGAGCCCGTAGAGCTCGAGGCGGTGAGTTTGGATGGCAAAGCCGTTCCGCGAAGCCACTTCTTCCTGAAGACGCTCAATGTCGCAGTTCTCGAATTCCACTATTTTCCCACAGCCTGTGCAAATAAGATGATCATGATGGCCCTTATGCGACACATTGTCGTACTGGGTTTGTGTACCGAAGTGCCTGGCCTGGGCCAGACCCGCTTCGCAGAAGAGATTGAGCGTGCGGTAAATGGTCGCGAGGCCCAGGTGTGGATCCTTACGCGCCAGCTGGTGGTACATCGCTTCGGCCGTGATGTGTTCCTGCTTCAGAAAGGCATCGAGGATCAATTCACGCTGCCGCGTAAATTTGAGCTGGTGCTTCCCAAGATGCTCCTTCAGGACCCCCATTTCTTTGGCATGTTTCGTCATCATGATCAGACCGAGCCTCCTAGATGGAGAATTAAAGACGAAACTGAGCAGCCGGTCAAGAGTGTCTTCGTCGAATGGATAGCCATCTCCAATTCCCTTTGACGATCGCTTTCCCGGCTGTCTATAGTGGAGCCCCACGGCTTTACGACCGTGATTCCTGATGGTGCTTTGACGACACCTCGCCGAAGCCTGTTCGCCTTCGCTAAGGCTTCGGCGGACACTCGCTGCGGATTAGATAACAGCCGTGGTTTCTTGCGCGGGCGGGTGAGGCGCTCACGCATATCGCGAGGAGACCTTGAGAACACCCAACCAGATCACAGTTGATCGTGCGCTTCTCCTGTATGTCCTGCAGCTCGCAGAGCCCTACGACGGGATGAGCGATGTGAAGTTGCAACAGCTGTGTTTTCTGTGCGAACTCCAAACCTTTGCCAAGGGCTTGAAAGCCTTTCATTTCGAATTCTTTCGCTTCGCATACGGAGCCTTCCTCTCCGTCGGAAAGGGCGGATCGAAAATTTCACGGTCTCGGATCAGGTGAAGGAGGAGACCATACCGTTACTCCTGAACGCAATCGAAGGGGTGGCGGCCAACGAGAAGGCCAAAGACAT
>PHGD01000060.1 GCA_011090425.1 Nitrospira sp. LK70
AAGATGTCGATGTCCCCTAGGAAAGCGGTGGCAGTCGGAAACGGAAAGGCGAAGCGTGGATAATATCGCCTCTATCGCATGGCCCATAGTTCGACTGCCCGAAGCGATCGAGGTGCTGGCTCGCCGAGCGGGGCTCAAACCGACTTCTGTCAAAATCGACCTGCACCCCTCATGTCGTGAAACTTTGAGACACGAGGAGTTTGAACAGTGGCTTGATTGGATCTGTGCTCAACGCGGAATAGAAATGGAATCAGTGACCGCCACTGGAGCGGACCTGGTGAAGCTGATCCATGGTGCAGGGCCGGTGCTGTTACGACATCGACCGGCAGGCGAGCCGACCATCTTACTGCTGCTCAAGGCCACTGCCCGTCACGTGTACCTTATCGGACCCGATCAAGAGATGAGGCGATATCCGGCATGTCTTCTACAGGCGGCGTTGTGCGTGGAAATGGAAAGACCGGTGACCGCCGAGGTCGACGCCCTGCTGCATCACGCGAATATTCCCGCCGATACTCAGGCTCACATTGCTCGTCTTCTTGTACAGGAACGGATGATGAGCCAGACCATCGAAGGCTGTTGGATGATACGAATGCCTCCCAACAGACCATTTTGGCCGCAGATCACGTCTGTGAAATTGCCTCATCGTGCACTGGCAATGGTGGCGATCTTTGTGACGCTGTATCTCATCGAGATCATCGGGTGGGCCATCATCGGCCAGGGTGCATTAGAGGGACGGCTCGATGTCGGCTGGCTCATGGCATGGGCTCTCCTGCTGCTGGGTATGGTTCCCATCCAGCTTGTAGGTACGTGGCTGCAGGGGACCTTTGCCATTGATTTTGGAACGTTGTTGAAACAGCGGTTGTTATCCGGTGCCTTGTCCATGAACATGGATGAGATTCGTCAGAAAGGATTCGGACAGTTACTCGGGCACGTGATCGAGTCTCAAGCCCTAGAGTCTCTCGCCTTGAACGGCGGATTTGCGGTCCTTGTTGCAGCGGTTGAGTTGAGTTTGGCCGCCTGGGTGCTGGCGTGGGGCGCCGGTGGTCTTTGGCATGTGGGCGCACTCCTGCTATGGGTGGCGGGGACATTCTCAGTCAGTTGGTTCTATTACCAACGACTTCGCCGCTGGACCCACGCACGAATCGGACTCACTCATGAGTTGGTCGAACAGATGGTGGGCCATCGCACTCGAATCGCGCAGGAAGCACCCGAACAGCGGCATGTCAGTGAAGATCATTCTCTGGAACGATTTTTTCACCTTTCGCGCGAGTTTGATAAGGCCTTTCTTCCTCTGGCCTGGGGAGCGCCACGTGGTTGGTTGATTGTGGGCATGTTAGCACTTCTCCCGGCATTCATCCGGAGCAGTGCTGAAGGGATGGGGCTTGCCATCGGATTAGGTGGGGTGTTGCTGGCCTATCGCGCGTTCGGCGAAATTGGATCCGGCCTTGCGGCATTGGCACGGGCGGCAGTCTCCTGGGAAACAGTCGCACCACTGTTCAAGGCCACCCGACACATCGAAGAAGGAGGCGTAGCCGTATCAGTGATGCCACATGCCACGTTCAGCCATGGTGAAGATGCGGCAAAGGATGTCTTGGTTCATGCTCGCGATCTCTCTTACCGCTACATGCGACAAGGTGAACAGGTATTGAAAGGCTGCAATTTGACGATTTACCGTGGCGATCGGCTCTTAATTGAAGGAGCTTCCGGAGGTGGGAAATCGACGCTGGGCGCCGTACTAGCAGGATTGCGGCATCCTGACTCCGGATTGTTGATGCTCAACGGCTTGGATCGGTCGACGTTGGGGCAAACCTGGCAGCGGCTGACCACTGTCGCATCGCAGTTCCATGAAAACCATGTCATGACAGGACCCTTTGCCTTTAACCTGCTGATGGGCCGTCGCTGGCCACCGACCGTCGAGGATATGGCAGAAGCCAAGCAACTTTGCGACGAGCTTGGTCTTGGGGATCTCCTGAGGCGTATGCCGTCAGGGTTGATGCAGATAGTCGGCGAGACGGGATGGCAATTGTCTCACGGTGAGCGGAGTCGTCTGTACCTTGCACGTGCCTTGCTCCAGAAAGCCGAGTTGGTGGTTCTCGACGAAAGTTTTGCGGCATTGGACCCGGAAACGCTTACCCAATGTCTCCGATGTGCCCTGTCGCGGGCACCTACCCTCGTTGTCATCGCACATCCGTAGGGGGCTATCCATATGTCGCCCGCGAGACGAACAGCGCCTGCCGAAAGCTTTTTGCCCGTAGGATATAGTCGCGATCGCGACAGCGAGCCGGGCTAACGATTTCCACTCTGGAGCTGAACAGCGCTCACGCCGTATGGGCTGAAGAAGGCCAGCACCTTGTCACCGACCTTAAACTGAGCACCGAGCTGAGTTTGTTGTGTGAGGTTCAGAATATGCAGTTGCCCTTTGTCGTCTCGAATGACCATCGTTCCCGGAGCACCGGCTGTCATGGAGACAATTTCTCCTTGAACTGGAGGAAGAGCGAGAACGGAATCGGGCAGGCTGACTACGCTCATGACCAGAAAAATAAGAGCGCCCAGTACTCCCAGCACAAGCCGGTCCATGGCCATCTTTCCTTTCTTCATGGGGGACGGTTCGCACATGAGCAGCCTGAGAGTATGCGATGTCTACTCGGTGCCGCCTCCGATCAGTGTACCAGTATGTCCATCACTTATGCACGTGATAGTGGGGGATTTCCTGTGCGGGTGGGCCACAAGCTGGGCAAGCGATGCGGCGGTTTCTCCTGGTACTGCCGTCGCCGGAGTTCTACGAGCACCAGTACATGCCGCACAAATCGCAAGCGAACGCAGTGGTCTGTTTTTCAATTTCGACTTACAGGCATTGCAATCGTCTCATGGATTTGTGATAGATCACACATGATCACATCCACCTTCTGCTTGCTCCCGGGAGTAGGACGCACCACGGAACGGCGACTGTGGCGGGAAGGGATGAGCACGTGGTCGGATTTCCTCATCGCTCCTTCCATTCGGGGTATCAGCGCAGGCCGGAAGGCGCTGTATGACGATGGCATCTCGGAAGCTCACGCACATCATGCGCGAGACGATGCACGCTACTTCGGCGTAGTCCTGCCGCAGCGAGAGCAATGGCGACTCTACGAATGGCTTCGCGAGCGGGCGGTGTATCTGGACATCGAAACCGATTCGTTCGGACAGATCACCGTCGTAGGGTGCTACGGTCGTGGTCGGTTTACCTCATTCGTGCGTGGTGAGTCGCTGAATGTGCGACAGCTTGCGGACGAATTGTCCCAGTACGAGTTGCTGGTGACGTTTTGCGGAACGACGTTCGATGTGCCGATGTTGCTCGCGCAGTATCCGAGCCTCCCACTAGATCAACCCCATATCGACCTCTGTTTTATGGGTCGGCAGCTCGGGTACCGAGGCGGACTCAAGGCGATTGAAACGCAATTGGAGATTACTCGCGCTGCTGATCTGCAGGGCTTGAACGGCCATGATGCGGTGCTGCTCTGGAATCGATGGCGGCAGAGTCATGATGAGGAAGCCAGAGCCAGGCTGCTCGGCTACAATGAAGCGGATTGCGTGAATCTGGAGCGGCTGGCCGATACCTTCTATTGTGAGATGGTCCGCCGGTTAGGAGTAGATACCCAGTCAACAGTTGGATAATGGAACAGGTTATTGGATCCGTGAAGTGTCCGCTAGGCCGTCGCTGCCCTACTAACCTCTCATCCGTTCAACGGCTCGACCGATTTCCTCTTCCAGAAGGTATAGATTGGCGCGTAACGTGGCTGCGTAAGAATCTGTCCCGGGTACTTGACGAGGTCGTCCCTCCTTCTGCCCAGCTTTGAGAATTACTTCTCTGGCTCCAGGATAATCCCATACTTGTCAGGATCGTGTTTCCAGGCACCGGATGATACCAGGCCGATTAATGGGATGAGAAGAAAACAACCACCGATGACATCGAGGATCCCCACTGAGCTCAGCGTGCGAGATGTCGTGCGATATTGCGTTTGATACCCTGTTTTTTGCACTTCTATTAACAGATTATCGCCCCGATGAGCTTCAAACTGAACCGGTGTTTGACCAACCGATTGCCCTCCAGCAAGTACCTTCGCTCCTTCAGGTGACGAAGTCACCTGTATAGTCTGCATCGACGGAGCGGCAAAGGAACAGCCGGTGAAAGTAACGAGCGCTAACAACGCAATGGCTCGGCGACAGACAGCCCACAACCGCCGTTCATTCTCCATTTTCACAAACCTCCCTATCGACGAATTACCCAACAAGGCCCTCGGATCAATCGGTTGCCTTACCAATCTACTCTACTGCGTACGTGAGCTCTAGTAAACCCGTTTCTTACATCTCGTGCGGGCAGCCTGCGGTCCATGTTACTTCCTTTGAAGCGCTTCGCACATCACATAGTCGCCGCCCTCTTTGTAATGGGTTTGTAACGGCGGTTTCCCGGGTGGAACCTCGGCTTGTTCAGTGTGGCCTTCCCACGATTGCCGAATGGATGGCGATATGCGCGGTTACAAGAGTGCCGTGACCGGTATCCGGCACTGAAGTACCTTTCCCGGCTGGCCTCGGACAGGATCGTAACGTAACGATCAATCCTTGACGAACGACTGGTCTGCCGGCCACAGAAGGGCCGAGGAGGGGCACAACCCTTCTGCGGCGACTGGTTCATGAGCAGACTTGAGCCGCGTCGAGCAGATCAGCTCCCACCGCACAGGGTTCACTACTCGATTCGGTTTGGATCCTTGAAAATCACTCCGGTGCCTCTTCTTGTTTTTGTGGGGCGATCGATACCCCCGCACTTCTGTCCGATCACTCATCCCTCAATAACCTGCCGTCATCAAGGCGAACACCACAACCGCTATCACGACAATCGCGATGGCGATCAACATGAGCGGAGGGTGGGCGCCGAACATTCCAGGCATGGGCCACCTACTCGTTTAGGTTATGGTTCAGGCTAGCGCTTATTGTTGCCGGGTGTCCAGTAGCAGACCCGAGCACCTGTCTGACAATCAGAAAAGGGGGGCACGATTCAATATTCGACCTCATTCTTCTCACGCTCATCACCACCCTGATCAAAAGCAATTCTCGTGTTGTCTTCGGCAGCAAGTGCTCCTCTGCAGTTGACTCACAAGATCGGTGCAAGTGTGGGGGGTGAAAATTCCCAAACCGGTAAAACAATCGCCTGCGAGTTTCTTCAGGAGCTAGGGCCGCAGGCACTACCAGCGCACCTCGGAACTGTCTGGGCAGCTGGAGGTTTTCAGTAGAACGGGTGACTCTTGTCATATCTTCGGACCTCCGGCGGACAAGAAGTTGTTGGGTCTACCTCTTTTCTCCGCTCGCCAGTCTCCGTTATAATCCGCGTTGCTCCTGGAAACAGTTATGGCTACTACCAAATCTGAATATAGGGAACGACTTCGCCGGTTGGCCGAGGTGATGCTCGCCGTGTCGGGCGAATCGGTCACGGTGATGAAGCGCAATGCGCCGGAGCAGGCGCTGAAGCTCAAGCGTCAGGAGGAGTGGGGCGTCTATCTGGAATTCCTCAAGATCATGTTCAATCTCACGGACCGTCTGGTGGCTTTGCATATTCCGCTCAAGGACCAGATGGAATTCATGAACGGGTTGGAAGACGCCGTGACTCAACAGTTGAAGTGCGTGCTGGAGCCGGCATTCGGAAATAACGCGGATCAGATGGAAATCGTGCTGACGATCGGTACGACCGTCGCAGACAGCCGGCAGACCTATGAGAGATACAAGTTTCTGATCTCCGAAGACTCCAAGACCAAGAACGAAATGTTCCGCGAGTTCGGTGACAAAGTGGCTGATGCCCTCGGCGCAGCCGGCAATGCGCAACTCAGCTCAGCGGCGACGCTCTGTGCCAGCGCCGTCGTGCCGGCACTCAGTGCGGTACTGCAGGGACAGGTTCCTTCCTCTCAGGAAGCGTCACAGACCGCGCCTCTCGCCGTCGGGACCTCAACCGAGCAGAAACAATCGACCGGCCAAGAGATCAAACTCGTCAGCATGATGTCGAGCGTGACAGGTGAAGAAGTCGAGACACGTTGGGGACTCCACCCACGGTTCCGCGAGGATCTCACCCCCTCCGAACTCCAGCAACTCACCAAACTCTTGAACAGAGTCGCAAAAATCGTTGGCGAACGGTATGCCGCCGTGGCATTCTCCAGAGACTGGGCCTCGTGGCATAAGGCCGGCCACGCCTGATCCAGCCGGTGATTGCCCACCGTTGCCGGTACCGAATGCATGATCTTGACCAAAGGAGTGTTTGTGGATGTACGTAATGCGGTGAAGAGTTTCTCCGGGTCGCTTCCCCAGAGCCTCAAGCGCTTGCCCGAACTGGCGCAAAATCTCTGGTGGAGTTGGACATTGGAAGCTCGCCAGCTGTTCGAGGTGATCGACCCGACCCTGTGGTTTCTCACGAACCACAACCCGGTCAAACTCTTGTCCGATGTCAAACCCGACCGGTTGGCACGATTGGCCGAAGACCCGTCGTTTCTCCGCCAATATTCGGCGGTATTCCGCTTATTCGACGAGTATCTCGCCAACAGGAAGAGTTGGGTCGGAACGCACCATGCCGACTTGACAAAGACCACCATCGCGTATTTCTCCGCTGAATTCGGGTTACATGCCTCTGTTCCTATTTATAGCGGCGGTCTTGGGATCTTGGCCGGAGACCATTGTAAAGAGGCGAGCGACCTTGGCTTGCCGATCGTCGGCATCGGATTCATGTACCCACAGGGGTATTTCCGCCAGCGGATCACGCCGGAAGGTTGGCAAGAGGCGGCCTACTCCCCCTTCAACCGCGAGGAATCTCCGGTTCATCCGGCCCTGACTCCCTCAGGAGAATCATGCAGATTTGCCGTTGAGATGGGCAGTCGCCGCGTGACAGCGGCGGTATGGAAAGTGCTGGTGGGAAGGATTCCGCTCTTTCTCATCGATACGGATGTGCCGGAAAACAGTCCGGAGGATCGCGCCCTCTCCGCCCGCCTCTATGGCGGAGATCAAGAAATGAGGCTCTGTCAGGAAATTTTGTTGGGGATCGGCGGCGTGCGCATGTTGCGCTCGCTCGGCATCTCGCCATCAGTGTGGCATGCCAACGAAGGTCACTCGGCCTTCCTCACCTTGGAGCGGGTCCGCGAGTTTGTTCAAACGGGCTCGACCCATGCGGAAGCCAGCGAGCTGGTCCGTCAGAGCACCGTCTTCACGACGCACACACCGGTACCGGCCGGACATGACGTCTTCCCGCACCATCTGATGGATCGATATTTTGTCGGCTACTGGGAGCAGCTGGGCCTGTCGCGCGACGAATTTCTCCGCCTGGGTGAAACTCCCGAGTCGCAAGGCCACGGGTTCAACATGACCGCGCTGGTCATGCGCCTGTCGGCACACGTCAACGGCGTCAGCCGAGAACATGGCCGCGTGACTCGCGACATGTGGCAGCACTTCTGGCCGGGGCTGCCGATCGACCAGGTCCCTATCCGCAGCGTGACGAACGGCATTCATGCTCCGACCTGGATCTCGGCGGAGCTGCACCATCTCTACAGCAAGTCGCTCAGCCCGACCTGGACTCACACCTGCGATGATCCCATCATGTGGCAGCGGGTGATGGATGTTCCCGACCATGAGCTGTGGGCGGTTCGACAAACAATGAAGCGGAAGCTGATGGGATTTATCCGTGAACGAGCCAGGGTCGGCTGGATGCAGGGCCATTCGCAGGCGTCCCAAGTCCTGACGCACGGCACACTCCTGGACCCAGAAGCGCTGACCATTGGATTCGCCAGACGGTTCGCGACGTATAAACGGGCCACGTTGCTCTTCCAAGACCTGGAGCGGCTGAAGGCGCTCCTCCAAGACCGCTGGAGGCCGGTCCAACTCATTTTCGCCGGCAAGGCCCATCCGGCCGATGAACTGGGCCGATACTTCATTCACGAGGTGCTGCAGTTCTGCCATGACCACAAACTGGGCGGCCGCCTCGCCTTCCTTGAAGATTATGAGATGCATATGGCGAAGTTTCTCGTCCAAGGCGTCGACATTTGGTTGAACACCCCTCGCTTTCCGATGGAGGCCAGCGGCACCAGCGGCATGAAAGCCGCCCTGAACGGCGTGTTGAACCTCAGCGTCCTCGATGGATGGTGGGTCGAAGGGTACAACGGGGCCAATGGGTGGGGAATCCAACCGTTGGGCGAGCCGGCCGACGCGCAGGCGCAAGACCAACATGATGTGGAACAGGTCTATCGTGTGTTGGAACAGGAAGCCGTGCCGCTGTTCTATCAGCGCGATCGCGACGGGATCCCCCGAGGCTGGCTCCAAATGGTCAAAGAATGTATCCGGACCATCGCGCCCCAGTTCTGCACCACGCGCATGCTGAAGGACTATGTTGGTCTGATGTACCGAGCCGCCACTGTGCGGCTGCCGACGACATGGTAACTCGGTTCGGCGCAGCGGATCGTCACCCGCTATGCGATCTGGCTTCCGGTTCGACCACCATGACGCGCCTCATCGGCGCGCTCATTCTGCTCCTCATCGCCGCGCCTCTCTTTTCTGCGTCGGCTGGAACACCTTCCAGGGTCGAATCGAAAGCCGCAGCCCTCTTCAAGGCCGGCGACTACTCTGAAGTGACATCTCTCTACCGAAGTCTTCCGCCGGACGCCACACCCTCAAAAGAACTCCTCCGGCTCTCCTTGCTGAGCTATGTCCGCTTGGGACGAGCAGACGAAGCCCTGACGGTCTATACGAAATTGATCCAGCCGGGACAGCCTCATGATGCGTCGCTCCTTCGTCCGTTGGCTCTGGGAGTCATCACGAGCCATGTTCGTGATCGCAAAGAGCATGTCCGCATCGCGGCCTACTCGGCCCTCGCGGAACTAGGGCTGCCGGAAACCGTCGCGATTTTGGAGGATGGTTTGCTCGATTCCTCCGTCGTCGTACGAGCGCGGGCTGCTGAAGCGATCGGAAAAGCAGGGCTGGCGGCAAAGTCCGGCGCCTTGCGTCGTGCGTTGCGGGATGAGATGCCGACCGTGCGCATCGCCGCCATGACCGCGCTCGGAGAGGCCAACGCCACCGACGTTCAACAGCGATTGCTCGACGTCGCGCGTACGGAAGACGGACCGGAAGCAATTTTTGCCTATGCAGCCCTGTTTAAACTGGGTCATTCCGAGAAGCTGGACGACATCACCAGCGCAGCTACGTTGCCGGATGCAGAGACGAGGATGGCGGCGCTGGGGGTATTGGGACGCCTCAAACGTCCGGCAAGTCTGGCAGTCCTGGCCCAAGCTGTGTATGATCCTGATCCATCGGTGCGCGCGTTCGCTGCCGGAGCACTGGGAGAATTCGGCTCACCGGAAGGCGTGGCTCCGCTGACGCATGCCATTGGAGACGAAATGGCGATGGTTCGCGGCGTTGCCGCGGCAAGTCTCGGAAAACTCGGCATCAAGGGAAACCGGCCCTTGTTGTCGGCACTCACCAGAGATCCGAATCTGCATGTCCGCGCCAGCGCCGCAGAAGGGTTGATTCGCCTCGGCGATCCATCCGCCATCACGCTGGCAACAGAGCTGGCTCGGCATTCCGACCCATCCATTCGCGGCGCAGCGGCGCATGCTTTGAGTGCCTCTGCCGACAAGGAGGCCCTGTCGGTGCTCCAAACTCTCTTGCATGACCAGCAGCCGCTTCCTCGCCTGATGGCCGCCAAGGGACTGCGGAAAAGCAGCGCCGGTGCCATCCCTTTCTTGGTGGAAGCCTTGCATGACTCGGATGAGGCCGTGCGTATCGCGACAGCCGGCAGCCTGTTCCAACAGCTGGCCCGAGGGAGTTCATCGAAGCGACGCTCCTAACCAAGGACCACTATGATTAAGTTTCTCGTTGTCGTGGCGCTGCTCGTCGGGGCATTCGGAGCAGGCTACTATCTTGGACAGCGGCCGGTTGGAACGCTGCAGCGAACGGTCGCGGAACTTCAACAGTCGTTGAAGGATGTGTCCAGAGACGTGTTGGACACGACACGCGGGATCGAGCGCGATCTCCGTCGGCGTCAGGGCCTCGTGGAGGCCAAATCTCGGTTGGTCCAGGCGAAGGCACACCTCAGCGATCGCAATTTCGGCGACGCAGCGAAAGAATTGTCCGAGGCCATCAATGCCGTGGAGAACATCACAAAAGGAGCCAAGCCCGATCACGCAACCAAAGAGTTACAGGACATGGTTGAATCGCTTCGGGAGGTGAAGTCGGACATTGAGGCGGGGAAGCCGGTATCGCTGAAGAAGCTGGAAGAACTTCAGCAGAAAATGGATCAACTGCTGAATACATAACTCAGGCGTTGGCCGGTTGGGAGATCGGTTGTTTCTTCCACTTTGCCAGAATCCGCTCCACCCGCATCTTCACGACCATATCTGGGTCCTTGAGCAACGGCGTGATCGCCTCACGGCCCCGCTCGTCGCCGATCGATTCCAACGCTGCGGCGGCTGTCAGGCGCGTAAACCAATCTTTATCACCGAGCATTGTAATGAGCGGGTCAATGGCCTCGCTGCTCTTGATCCGTCCCAAGGCCAGCACGGCGCACTTGCGGACATTTTCATCTTTGTCCCGAAGGGTTCCGATCAGCCTTACGACAGCCGGTTCACCAAGTGCGACCAACGCATCAACGGCATCGTCTTTGAATTCGTCGTTCCGAAGCTGAAGCATCAGAGGATCCAGCACTCGCTCGTCACGGATCTTCCCGAGTGCTGCGATGGCGGATCTACGAACATCCCAATCACGGAGCAGTTTGAGGAGGGCCTCAACGGCGAGAGAACCCAATTGCCCCATCGCTTCGATCGCGACTTCCCGGACTTGCCAATCACCATCGCGCAATGCGCGGACCAGCGGTTCGACACAGCGCTCATCCCCCATCTCGCCCAGCGTAATGACCGCTTCGCGACGGACCACCCAGTCGGGATCAGCCAGCAGATCGATCTGGATGTCGATCTCATCCTTCACCTGTTCTTCGTCGAGCGCGACGGTATCTTGGCCGGCCACTAACGTATCGGCAGCAGGAGAACCAGCTTGCATCTGATCGGCCACTGCATCGGTGGTGGGCTCGTCACCTGGTTGGTGGCTGAGAGGGTTGCTGGTTTGGAGAGACTGCTCCGGTTCTTGTGCCATGGAATCTGTACCTGTCTTGACTGCGACCGCTGAAAGACTATGCCGATGCAGGGGCTGCAGCCGCACCTTTGTTTCCGGCTGCTCGCTTGGTCCGTTGCGCGAGGGCCCGCCGTTTACGCTGTTCCCTCTTCAGTCGTTTCCTCAATGACCGGAGCGCGGCATCCCCCTCCGAGTTGCTGTCGTTGCCCAGCTTTGCGGCGATCTTCTTCTTCAACTTCACTTCATCCGATTCCGCTGCCCGCTTCTTGGCCATCGATCCATGCCTCCCCTTCATAGACTGAACGTATTCTCGGCGGTTGATGAGGAAGATGCAGTCTAGTGGAGAGCTTTGCACCCTGTCAACTTGGATAGGATCAGCAAGGTCATCACCCGCGACGAAATACGACTACGAAGTCTCGGCTCGACGGGAAAAGCGGGCCGGAAGGCCCGCTCGATGCTATCAACAAAATGGAGCTCAGTTGAGGATCAGCGATGCGACCGGAGCGGAGGCCGGAGGAGCCACCGCGAGCATGGCAAGAGCCCAGCGATTCCGCCTCGCAATCCAGAGGTCGCCGGGAAAATGTCGAGCCGGAGGGGCCATTCCGGATGACGTCCGGTCGGCCTGCGACCCCGTTTCGGCAAGAAGTGAAGCAGCTTGGTCTGAGAATTGTTCCGACAGCACCATCAGCCCTGGGCGGCGTTCGCCGACAATCTCCACCTGCACATACGCCACCCCGTCATGCGCCATACCCAACCGGACGGCCGCACCATGGGAAAGATCGAGAATGCGGCCCTTCTCGTAAGGCCCCCGGTCGGTAATCCGCACATAGACATGTTTGCCGTTCGTCAAATTAACCACACGCACCACACTCCCGAGCGGCATGGTCCGATGAGCAGCCGTCAACGCCTCCATATCGAACAGCTCGCCGTTCGCCGCTTGTCTGCCATGAAACTGCTCACCGTACCAAGAAGCGACTCCCCGATCCCTGATCCCTACATCCAACTGCGTATCCCCTTTAGGAACCCAAGAACAAGCGCCCAACGACAGGAACAGAATCATTGCAAAGGATGTGGACGATGACGGCCGATTGTGATGAATCTCAGTGTACATGATGGGCATCGCGCCTCCCTCTGATGACAACAGTGAGATTTCCGGTCGATTCAGAGTATGAAAGGTATGGGACTTCGACAATACCGACTGGAGTACCGGTCCCCCAACCTCCGTACGGAGTCCTCCCTTATCATGAGAGAGGACAAGAGCATGGAAAATACGAAGACTAGGCTTCCTCGCCACCTCTATATAAATGAGTCGGGACTTTAATTCAACATCTGTCGATCAAACGGAACCGGCAGCCATGCGTAAGACTTCTTCGAAGCGGACCTCTTGCAGAGCCGTTGCGATCCATCCGTGCGACGAAGAGTCGTCCTCGATCCGCCACGTCCCCGCTATTGTGTAGCTGACCCATCCCGTTCAATCTCTCCTATATTGACTGCCTCGAACAGAGTGAGTAAGATCCCAGGTCAAACAAGGGTATAATTTCGAGAGCGGTACCGCTCCATATCTCCACAGTTCATTCGTACCGATATCACCTACGTGATCGACGTTCAAAACATTACCAAGCGGTATGGCCATCATACGGCTATCGATGGCGTCACCTTCTCGGTGGCCAAGGGAGAGGTCTTGGCATTCCTCGGCCCCAACGGTGCCGGCAAAACAACCACCATGCGGATTTTGACCTGCTTCATGCCGGCGACAGAAGGCACGGTGCGAGTAGCGGGATTTGATTGCACCGAACAGCCATTGGAGGTGAAACGGCGGATCGGCTACCTGCCGGAAACGCCGCCGGTCTACCAAGAACTGACGGTGACGGAATATCTGATCTTTGTCGGACGACTGCGTGGGATCACGGGACAGAAACTCTCGTCGGCAATCGACCAATCTGTCGAACGACTTGAGCTGGGCTCAGTCCGCCATCGATTGATCGGCAACCTCTCTCGCGGCTATCGTCAACGTGTGGGACTGGCGCAAGCGCTGCTGCATGATCCCCCGGTGCTGATCCTCGATGAACCGACGGTCGGTCTTGACCCGAAGCAGATCATTGAAATCAGAGAGCTCATCAAGAGTCTGGCCGGCTCACATTCCGTGATTCTCAGCACGCATATCCTTCCGGAGGCCACCGCGGTTTGCCAGCGAGTGGTCATCATCAATAAGGGCCGTATCGTCGCGGAAGATACCCCTGCACAGTTGTCGGCCCGATTGCGCCAATCGGAGAAAGTTTCGATTACCCTCAAGACATGTCCTGCGGACTGCGAGATGAAGCTTCGTGCGATTCCCGGCATTCTCAATGTTCTGCCTGGACAGGCGGGAGGAAGCTTCCTGATCGAGTGCGAGCTGGGCCATGATCTACGGGATGACATCGCACGCGTCGCCGTTTTGAGCCAGTGGGGATTGCTTGAGCTCCGCACCCTGTCTATGACGTTGGAAGACGTCTTCCTCCAGCTCACGCGTCACGAGGACCACCTTTCCGAGCCGGCTGAGGCCACGGTCGGCATGGTTGCCGCCGAAAGGACGGACGCGTAGGAGCACGTATGACCCCGGTACAGGCCGTCATCGCCAAGGAACTGCGCGGCTATTTCGTGTCGCCCATTGTCTACGTGGTCGGCGCGGTCTTTCTGTTGATCTTCGGCCTGCTCTCCTACCTCTACGTCGGTTTCGCCGGCGCGCAAGCCATCCAAATGATGCAGATGCAAGGAGGGTTGGCCCAGATCAATTTGAACGACTTGGTGTTTCGAAATCTCTTTGCGAGCATGCGGATCGTTCTCGTGATTATTCTGCCCATCCTGACCATGCGGTTGTTCGCAGAAGAGCGCAAGTTGCGCACCTTCGAGTTTCTGATGACCTCGCCGATCAGGATCAATGAAATCGTCGTCGGCAAATTCGTCAGTGCGTTCTTGGTCTATCTCGCCCTCGTAGGACTCACCATATTGGTCCCGACCGTGCTGATGCTCTTCAGCGACTTCGATTGGAATCCCATCTGGACCGGCTATGTAGGAATGGTGCTGCTGGGCGCGCTGTTTATTTCGGTGGGCCTGTTTGCCTCAGCGTTGACGGAGAATCAAATCGTCGCCGCGTTTGTCAGCTTCGGCCTGCTCCTGACCATCTGGCTGATCGCCGGATTGGGAAGCCTGTTCGGAGATACCACCGCAGGCCGTGTCATCTCGTATGTATCCTACATGGAACATTATGAACGATTGGTGCGGGGGCTGATCGACACGAGCGACCTCATCTACTTCGGAAGCGGGTTGGCGCTCATGCTGTTCCTCACGCATCGCGTCGTGGAGTCGACCAGCTGGAAATGAACCTGAAATCCTTTCCTCTCGGCATTCTCGGAGTCGCGCTCGGCATCGGCGGCATGATCACGTATAGCCTTCGACCTGACTGGTTGTGGGTCGTCACGATCGCGGAGGGGGCGGCACTGGTCTGTTTGGTGCTGTTCTTCGTTCTGCATTTTGAGACCGTCAAGGCATTCTCAAGCCGACGATCGACCAGGATGGGGCTGAACAGCTTTCTCATGGTCCTGCTGTTTTCCGGCATTTTGATCATCGTGAACTTTTTAGCTTCCCGACACTCGATACGGTGGGACCTCTCGGAAAATCAAAATTTTACCCTCGCCCCGCAAACCCATCGGGTTCTCCGAACCTTGCCGCACGAGGTGAAAATCACGGTCTTCACGAGGGAAAAGGATCCCGGCTATCAACCGTACAAGGAACGACTCGAAAGTTATCGGCAAGCCTCTACCAAGCTCAGCGTAGAATTCATCGATCCGGAAAAACAACCGAAGATCGCCCAAAGCTACGGGATCTTCCGAACCGATACGGCGATTTTCGAGAGCAACGGCCAGACAATCCGCGTGACCTCGCCATCGGAAGTGGAGTTGACCGGTGCCTTGATCCGCATTTCCAAGGACGCCAAGAAGCGCATCGTCTTTGTCGAAGGCCACAGCGAGTTGAATGTGGAGGACAAAGACCGCAACGGCCTCTCCATCGCCAAAGAAGCCCTGACGCGGCAAGGCTATGACGTCGGCACCGTCTCGCTGTTAAAAGAATCCGCTGTGCCGGAGAATACGTCGGTGCTGGTGTTGGCCGGTCCACGTCGTCCCGTGACGAAGGAAGAACAGGAGCGAATTAAGGCGTACGTCGAAAACGGCGGCCACCTCTTCGTCTTGGCGGATCCGGACACTCAGACAGGCCTGGAGCCGATGCTTGCCCATTGGGGGATCGGCCTGGGTCCTGGCGTGTTGGTCGATTTACAGGATCGGTTGGCGCAGGGGGACCTCACCGCGTTGTTGGTTCGGACGTTCACCGAGCACGAGATTACGCGCGATCTCACTTCTGCAGTGCTCCTGCCGCTTTCGCGACATGTCACGTTCGATGAGCAGGTCGGGAAAGACTGGGACTTTGTGCCGCTGGCTCGCACCTCACCGAACAGCTGGGCTGAAACGAACATACAAGGCCGGGTCGTGAGCCTGAGCGAAAAGGAAGACGTGAAAGGGCCGCTTCCCATGGCTGCCGCGCTGTCGCCGAAGAAGGCTCCGGAAGAGGGCAAGCCACGACCTGCCATCGTGGTGATCGGGAATTCGACCTTCGTGTCCAACGCCTTTTTCAACTTCCCCGGCAACAGCGACTTCTTTCTCCATACAACCGGTTGGCTGGCCGAGGAGCGGGACTTGATTTCCATCGCGCCTAAAGAGCCGGCGTTGCATCCGTTCACCCCCAACCCCACTCAGGAACTGGCCTTGATTTACGTTCAAGTGATTTTCCTTCCACTCGTGACGTTGCTCACCGGCATCATCGTGTGGAGGAAACGCCGCCGCCTCTAGCCCATGACCCGTTACTGGCCTACACTCCTGTTGGTGGCGATTCTCGCCGGTCTCGGTGGCTATCTCTACCTTGTAGAATTTCCCGCGAAGGAGCGAGAAGAGAAACAGGAAAACGAACTGAAGCACATTCTGCCTTTCCCGGAAACTGCGATCACCGGCCTCTCGATCACCACCGCTCAGGGTCCCATCCAATTTAAGCAGACGGAACCGAGCAAATGGTCTATCGGGGCTCCGATTCAAACGGACGCCGATAATCGAGAGGTGCAGGGGCTAATTCGAGCGCTCGTGACAGGATCCGTCACCAGAACCGTCGAGAAGCAGACTACGCAGCTCGCGCCATTCGGGCTCGAACAGCCGGTCACCGCCATCACTCTAACAGCCGGGACCCAGCAAGAGACGATTTCCATCGGCGACAGCGGCCCTCTCTCCAATACGCTCTATGTGCTCCGAGGGTCGGATCGGCATGTGCTGTTGACGAATTTGGCACCGAAAGACTTCATCAACAAGTCGTTGATGACGTTCCGCCGCAAGGAGCTCTTGCGGTTCGTGCAGAATGATGTCGAACGGGTCCGCCTGACCTATCCCACGACCGAAATCGTGATCTACAATATGACGAAGGATAAGCCCAGGCCTTCATGGAAGATCCGCTATCCGGTCGAAGCCGAAGCAGACCAGAATGAAGTCCGCTCGTTGATGTTTCGGTTGGAAGATCTGAAGGCGCTCGGCATCATCGATCCCGGTCCCGAACGAGATGCCGTCGCCAAGACCCTGACGGCCCCCAGAGTAAAAATCACGCTGCATACCTCAACCGGTGACCAATCAGTTCGGTTGTATCAACCGAACCAACAAAGCGGGGAGGCCATCGCGGAGACGACGGCCGACGCCCCGCTCTATCGGATCAATCCCGCACTGATCAAAGACCTCGCGAAGGAACTCTTCAATCTCCAGGACAAGCGACTGCTGGGCCTCGACTACACCGACATCGCCATGTTGTCGGTGAAGACGAGAGATCAGCAGTACGTCTTGATCAACCAGACGGGCGAGTGGGTACTCGAAGACCAAGCCACCGAGAAAGTGAGCCAAGAAGCAGCAGATCTCTTTGTCAGTCGGGTCGCGAATCTCCCGGCCGAAGAACGTGTCATGAAGCAATCAGCGCCCCTAGCCCCCTATGGGTTACTGTCTCCGGCTGCGGAATTTATCGCGACCAGCAAGGACGGCAAGACCTCAGGGAAACTGACCCTCGGCAATCAGGCAGGCAATCTCCGCTATGCCGCCGGTCAACGTCTGCAAGGTGTCTATCTGGTCCGTCCGGATCTCCTCACGCAGATTCCCTCCAAGGCCGATCTCCTTGCCAAGTCACAAGAAAAATCCGCTGCAGGACGTTGAGCCATCAGCAGCTGCCGGTGAAGACCCCCAGGCACGTGGCGTCGAAATACCCACGGTTTTGCTGCTCTGTAGAATCCGATGGTCAATTCTCGATCCGAGGCTTGCCCACCAGGAGAGCGGTCACACTCTCCAGCAGCTGGTTACCCTTGGGCTACTAGAGGTAGACCTGGCCGAGAACCCTGCTGTAGTATCTGTGTCCCTGGATGGGGCTCATAAGCATGAACAGTTCTCCGTTCAGAATATCGAATGAAGGCGACTGGCTTTACATGAGACGGAATCATATCTTCCCGGGACAACGGTTCGTCGCCGTCCTTATCTCCGCAGTCGGCTTGAGCGCCTATGGTTGCAAAGGCGCCGCTTCGATCTCGGATGAAGTTCAGGTACCGCTTTCCAGCTTAGCTGTCACTCCCGGTGCCCTTCAGCCGACATTTTCCAGCAATACTACCGACTACACGGTCGATGCGCCGACATCCGCAGCCGACGTCACCGTGACAGCCACTCCCAAGGACAGCACGACAACCATGACCATCAATGGGATCCCGACCTCTGCGGGGCAGGGGAGATCCGTGTCGTTAGGCGCACCGGGAACAACCACAAGCGTCTCCATCCTCTTAACGTCACAGACGGGCCAGGAAAGCACCTACACGGTCGCTGTCACGAGACTCCTATCGAGCGACAACAATCTGTCGGCGCTGACGGTGGACCCAGGCATCCTGGATCCTGCCTTTTCCTCGGAAACCTTGAACTACACCGTGAATGTTGCGACCAACGTCACGAGCGTGACTGCCGCCGCCACCAAATCAGATCCGAATGCCGTGATATCTGGTTCACTGACTGCTGGGGCCGGAATCGCAAGCGGACAAGCGACTATTCCGCTCGGTGGGCCGGGAACAGCCACACCCGTGTCAATCGATGTGACCGCACCAAATGGCAGCAAAAAGACCTATCTGATCACCGTGAATCGCCTCTCCAACGATAACAATCTGTCGGCATTAACGGTGGACCCAGGCACCCTGGATCCTGCCTTTGCCGAGGGGACCTTGGCCTATACGGTAGGCGTGGCGACCGGCGTCGCAGAAGTGACAGTCACCGCGACCAAGTCCGACCCGAATGCCGTCCTGTCCGGTTCGATCGCTGATCCTGGGGCGGGAGTTGCAATCGGTCAAGCAACCATTCCACTCGGTGGGCCGGGGACGCCGACCCCCGTGACAATCACGGTGACTGCCCCCAATGGAAACAGCAAGACCTATACCGTCACGGTGAACCGAGCGGCTCCCTCGAGTGACAACAATCTGTCGGCCTTGACGGTGAGCTCAGGCAAAGAGGTTCAAACCTTGTCGCCTCCTTTTCCATCAGCAATAGACAATCGCTACACGGTGAACGTTCCAGCCAATGTCGCGAGCGTGACGGTCTCCGCGACCAAGTCTGATTCAGATGCAGTGATGTCCGGTGACGTCACGGCTGGAACAGGGGTCGCAACAGGCCAAGCAACGTTTCTACTCGTACCATTGATACCCAAGATTGTGTCGATCATCGTCACGGCACCGAATGGAGCCTCAAAGTCCTACAGCGTTACCATCACCCGAGCACTCTTATAGAGCGCTTCACACCTCTAGAGAAAGAGACTACTTCCCCATGATCATACGTACCGTGACCGTCGTGAAACAGTATCTAACCGCCGTCTTTCTTATCGCGATCGGCTTGATAGCCTTTGGCTGCGGGGGCAACGCGACCGTCAACCCAGTGGTCGAACTCGCCAGTCTGACGGTCAGCCCCGGCACGCTCAAGCCGGCCTTTACCGGCGGTACCACTGATTACACTGTCAATCTCACCAGCGACGTCACGAGTGTGAGGATCACCGCGCAACCGGCCGTGGCGGGAGATACGGTCACGATCAATGGTCAGGCCACGACAAACAGCGTTATTCCCCTGGCCGCGGCAGGAACGACGACGCCGGTGAGCATCGTCGTGTCGGAAGCAAGCACGAATTCGAGGACTTACACAGTCCTTCTGGTGAGAGCCGGCCTCAATGGGAACAACTCGCTACAGAGCTTGACCGTGTCACCAGGTGCCCTGACTCCTGATTTTGGTCCGAACGTGCAAACCTATGCAGTCGGTGTTGCCAACAATGTCGATAGTGTCACGGTGACGCCCGAGCTTCAAGACTCTGCCGCGACGATGACGGTCAATGGACAAGCCGCCGCCTCGGGGCAGGGCAGTATAGTGCCCCTCAATGGCCCCGGCCAAAGCACTCTCATTACGATCGTCGTGACCGCGCAGGACAAAACCATGAATAGCTACACGATTCTCGTGAATCGTGACGAGTTATCGAGCATTAATACCTTGCAGACCTTGACTGTTTCATCGGGAGCTACAAACCTGCCGTTGGATCCGCCATTCCTCCCCGCCACACTCGGCTACGGGGTGGATGTGGAAAGCACCGTAACCAGCGTGAAGGTGACGCCGACACTGTCACCTAATTCCAATGCGAGCATGACGGTAAATGAGCAAGCCACTGACTCCGGGCAGGCCCGAACCATTACGTTGCGCCCGCCGGACTCGACCACGTTTATCAATATCATAGTCACCGCACAGAACGGGAATCAGAAGACTTATGTCATCGCTGTCGATAGGGCTCCGTCAAATAACAATAACCTGAAGGCCTTGAGTGTGAAAGTAGGCACTGTGGTTCAGACCTTGTCTCCATCCTTTGCTCGGAATACCACGACCTATAGGGTGGACGTAGCATCCAACGTCGAGAGCGTGACGGTCTCTGCGACCAAGGACGATCCGATTGCCACGATGACCGGCTCAGTGGCTGCCGAAGCAGGGGTTGCAACGGGGCAAGCACCCGTTACACTGGGCGAGCAAGGATCAGCAACACCTGTGTCGATCACAGTCACTCCTCAGACTGGAAATCCAAAGACATACAACATCACCGTCACGAGGCTCTCGGGCAACAACAATCTGTCGGCCTTGACGGTGCAAGTAAGCACCGTGGATCAGACTTTGTCTCCTCCCTTTCCGTCAGCCGTAGACAATCGTTATGCGATGAACGTGGCCACCGGCGTCACCGAGGTGACCGTGTCAGCGACCAAGGCCGATCCGATTGCAACGATGACCGGTTCAGTGACTGCCGGAGCAGGGCTTGCAACGGGACAGGCGACCATTTCGCTGAATGGAGCAGGGACACCCACAGCAGTATCGATCACCGTAACGGCCCAAGATGGAACCTCGCAAATATATTCCATCACCGTAAACCGCGCAGCATCGGACGACAATAATCTGTCGGCCTTGACGGTGGAAGGCTCCTTGGTTCCTGGCTTTGCTCCAAGCACGACAGCCTACCAGGTGGGCGTTCCAGCCAATGTCACGAGCGTGACGGTCTCCGCGACCAAGTCTGACCCAAATGCCGTGATGTCGGGTGACGTCACGGCTGGGACAGGGGTCGCAACAGGGCAAGCAACATTTCTACTCGTACCATTGATACCCAAGACTGTGTCGATCCTCGTCACGGCACCGAATGGAGCCTCAAAGGCGTACAGCGTTACGACCACACGAGCGCCCCTCTAGGAACGATGTCGCTATCGAATGTAAGGAGTCCGACAGATCAGAGAAGCGGCCCGTTTGACATCATCACAACGACAGACCTGCGAAACGTCGCGCGACCAGTCTGATTTCGTCTCAGCTTCTCTCGTGGAGAACACAAGGAAGTACCAGCAGAATCGGTTATAACCTTGTCCTCTCAGCTCTTCCGCCGGTCTTGAACCAGTTCAACTTGCCCACGCCGGTTCCCTACCTCTCGAACAGGAGGCTCGACCTCACCGGGAAGATCTGCCATAGGTATGCTAACTAATCATCTCTACACCTAGTAGAGCTGATCGCCATTCGGCCTTATACCTACGTAGGTATGGACCAATCTTTAGACCTCCCGTAATATCCGCCATCTTCAAAGAGGTTCACCATTCATGATGGACCTGACGCTTCGCGCCTCTCAAGAAAGAGATCAATTCACCATGATGCGTACCATCCACGTCGTGAAACAGCATCTCGCTGCCGTCTTTTTCATCGCAATCGCCTTGATCGCCTTTGGCTGCGGAGACGTAGCGAAGGTTAGCGACCCGGTCGAACTCGGTAGCCTGTCAATCTCCGCTGGAACACTGCAACCGCCTTTTGCCTCTGCAATAACTGATTACGCGGTTCAGCTCTCCAGCGATGTCTCGACTATGATCATCACCGCAAGCCCTCGAGTAGACGAAGACGCCATACGTATCGACAACCAGCAGACAACGAGTCAGACCATTACTCTCGACTCGCCGGGGGTGGAGAGGTCCGTAAGTATCGTAGTCACACGACCAGGAACAGGAGGTGGTTCGAAGTCCTACGCTGTTCGTGTCAAGCGAGACTTAGAGGATAATTCGTTACAGACCCTCTCTGTTTCGAGCGGAACCCTGGCCCCCGCCCCATTCGATAAGGACACGCTCGACTATACGGTCAATGATGTCGGTACGTCTGTTACCAGCGTTACCATCTCGGCCACAAAGTCTGACCCAAATTCGATAATGCAGATCGGTTCGGTAACCGTCCCGGCAGGAACTGCGTCAGGGCAAGCGACCGTTCAACTTGGCGGCACAGGGTCGGCCACACCTGTGTCGATAGACATCACGCGTCTGAGCGGGAGTAAGAAGGCCTACAGGGTTACCATAAATCGTGGTACCTCAGGCAATAACAACTTGCGAGGATTAACGATTTCACAGGGAACGTTAAACTTCCGGGCAAGTACAACCAGTTACACCGTGAATGTGGCAAGCAATGTGACCACTGTAGTCGTCACGCCGAGACTAGAGGATGCCACCGCTAACATGACCGTGAATGGGCAAGCCATAAACTCCGGCCAGGCCCGAACCATTCCGTTGGGCGCACCTGGTTCGAACACCATTATCAACATTATTGTCATTGCACAGAACGGTACCCAGAATCCCTATTCGGTGAACGTCATTCGTGCCGCCCTCGGCGGGAATAACAATCTGCGGGGTTTGACCGTCTCTCAGGGCACGCTGAATCCCGCGTTTAATGCGAACACGACGAACTATACGGTGGATGTGGTGAGCGGCGTCACCAGCATTACGATAACCCCGACACTGCAAGACAACAACGCGAGCATGACCGTGAATGGGCAAGCCGCTATCTCAGGTCAGGGCCGCTCCATTCCGTTGAATGGAGCGGGATCGAACACGGCTATCAATATCGTAACGACCGCGCCCAATGGCAATCAGAGGACCTACAGCATCACCGCTGAGCGAGCCGCGCTTGGTGGGAACAACAATCTGCGGAGTTTGACCGTCTTGCCGGGCAGCCTGACTCCCGCATTCGGGGCAAATAGGATCGACTACTCGGTGAACCTCGGGAGTCACGTCGACAATCTCACCGTGACCGCTTCCGTGCAAGATGCAGGGGCAACCTTGATGATTAATCGTCAAGGAGCCGGCTCTGGTCAGTCCCGCCCGATTCCATTAGAGCCGCCCGGTTCGACTACGGAAATTGACATTACAGTGGTCGCTCCGAATGGAAACCCTCGGACATACCAAATCGACGCCATCCGCGAGGCGCTCGGGGGCAACAATAATCTGTCAACGTTGACGGTGTCGCCCGGCACCTTGGCTCCCGCCTTTAGTGCAAACACCATGGAATACACGGTGAACGTCGGGACCGTCGTTACCAGCATTCATGTCTCTGCAACCAAAGTCGACTCGAATGCCGTGATGTCCGGGGACCTGTCGGCCGGGACAGGTGTCGCAACAGGCCAGGCCACTATTCCGCTGAATGGAGCAGGGACCAGCACACCCCTGTCGGTTACTGTGACTGCTCCGAATGGTAGTCCCAAGACATACAGCATCAACGTCAACCGAGCGGCGCCAACGGCACCACCGGCGCCGGCAAGCGCGCCTGATCTGACGCCGAAGAGTGATTCAGGGTTCAACCCTGGTCAGGATGCCGACAACATCACCAACGACTTGACGCCGAGTTTCACAGTGGACCCGCCTGCAGTGGGAGAGACGCCGAACCTTTATATAGACGGGGTTAAGGTCAAGGAAGGGTTTGATCAGGGAGCCAACACCCTCACCCCGACGAACCAGCTTCCTGGCGGCAAATACGATATTGCCGTTACCAGCACGGTGACCAATGCAGCCGGCCTTGAGTCTCTCCCGAGTCCGTCCCTGGACGTGCACATTGACAATGTGGCCCCGGGATTCCCGTAGGCCAGGGACGCCGTCGAGGTGAGCAATACCGCCAGGGGGATCACCCCCTTCTCCTTGTATCATTCACATCCTGATGGCTCCAGATCCCATCTCTTGCTTCGACCAATAGCCTGGCTGATACGTTCAGCGTACTTCGCCTTACCTAAGTAGGTCTGGACCAATCTCAAACCCTCTCATACCATCCGAATCTATCGGCTGAGCTTTTCATCGATGGAGAGGCCCATGCATTACGAGAAGTGGAGCAATATGACCATGAGGGGCATTTTGACCTGTGCAGGACAATGTTTTGCTGTTGTTGCCGTCGCGATCGGCCTGAGTTCCTCAGGCTGTATGGGCTCGGCAACCGTGAACCCAGTGGCCGAACTAGCCAGTCTGACGGTCAGCCCCGGCACGCTCAAGCCGGCCTTTACCGGCGGTACCACTGAATACACTGTCGATCTCACCCGCGATGTCACAAGTGTGAGAATCACTGCGCAACCCGCCGTGGCCGGCGACAAGGTGACGATCAACGACCAGGCCACGACGAGCAGCGTTATTCTCCTGGGCGCGGAAGGAACGACGACACCGGTGAGCATCGTCGTGTCGGAATCAAGCACGAATTCGAGGACCTACACAGTCTCTCTGGTGAGAGCTGCTCCAAATGGGAACAACTCGTTACAGAGCTTGACTGTGTCGCCCGGCACCCTGGCTCCCGCCTTCAACGCGAACACACTGATCTATAGCGTCGATGTCGCCAACAATGTCGACAGTGTCACGGTGACTCCCACCCTTTCAGATCCAGGCGCGACCATGACGGTGAATGGAGACCCTGCGACCTCCGGTCAGGCCAGCACAGTCTCCCTCAATGGTCCTGGCAAGAGCACAGTCATCCCGATCGTCGTGACGGCTCAGAATGGCAATAGCAAGGCCTACATTGTTACTGCGAGTCGTGGGATATCAAGCAACAACTTCTTGGATAGCTTGATCATTTCACCAGGCACGTTAGACCCCTCGCCCTTCAGCGCTGGTACAACAGGCTATACAGTGAATTTGCCGGCCATTTTGCCGGGAAATCCGACCAGCATGACGGTCACGCCGACGTTGCAGGATCTCACCGCGAGCATGAGCATAAGTGTCAACAACGGACCACCCACCAACATCAATTCCGGGGAGTCCCGAAGCGCTCCGCTGCCTGCACCTGGTTCGACCACCCTTATCACGATCGT
>PHGD01000169.1 GCA_011090425.1 Nitrospira sp. LK70
ATTTCTCAAAAGGTGGGCCGATTCGAACTGGCGGACAAAGGCACCATCTTTCTCGATGAAGTCGGCGACATTCCGCTGGAGCTGCAATCCAAGCTGCTGCGAGTGCTGCAGGAACAGGAATTCGAGCGACTGGGCAGCACCAAGACGATCCGCGTCAATGTACGCTTGGTTGCCGCGACGAATCGGGATCTCAAGAGCCTCGTGGAAGCGAAGGAGTTTCGGAGCGATTTGTACTATCGGTTGAATGTCTTTCCGCTCACGATGCCGCCCCTTCGGGATCGCCGTGAAGACATTCCCATCTTAGTCCGCTACTTCACGCAGCGCCATGCCGTTCGCATGCACAAGAACATTCAGACGATTCCCGCCAAGACGCTCGATGTGCTCTCACAGTATGATTGGCCCGGCAACATCCGCGAATTGGAGAATCTTGTCGAGAGATCCGTCATTCTCACCCAAGGCACGGCGTTACAGGTGCCGCTCGGGGAACTCCAACTCGAACGCGGCTCAAGTGGCGCTGCCACAGAGACCCTTCAGGGCACCGAGCGTGAACACATCCTACGTATCTTGCGAGAAGCAAAGTGGGTCATCGGCGGCCCAGACGGAGCTGCGGCGAAACTCGGCCTTAAGCGGACGACCCTTGGTTCCAAGATGAAGAAGCTTGGGATTTCTCGCCCTCTCGGGTGACGATGCGCTTCGTCACGTGACGACTCTTCGTCACGCTGCATCGTCACCTCTAGGACTTGCATTCACCATCTGCACTCGAACCCTCCCGTCATTTGCGCTGGATTCAATAGGTTCCGTGCAGCTCTGCCGGACATCCGAAAACTGGAACGGTTCGTGATGGCTGTGCGAGCAGCATGCAGGGTACAAGCAGAGGCGACCATCATGTTTACAGACGAAAGGAGAGGGTCATGAACACACATTTCACGAGAGCTGCGGTCGGCATGGCGGTCTTGGTGAGCCTGCTCGGGACGTCGGCTTGCTTCCGTCATCATCATACCCCGGCGGAACGGGCTGACTGGGTGACGGGAAAAATCGCCACGCGTCTGGACCTCGATGATCAACAGAAGGCCAAACTGGCAGTCGTGAAGGACGAACTATTGGCCGCGCGCGCCGAGTCGCAGAAGGAACGTCGGGCCACCCTGGAAGAAGTCATCGCTCAGGTGAAAACCGACCGGTTGGATGAGGCAAAGCTGGCCCAACTGATCGAGCAGCACCAAGCAGAGCGAACGCGCATGATGCAGCGGGTGTTGCCCAAGGTGTCCGAATGGCATGCCAGTCTCCGTCCCGACCAGAAAGCAGAAGCAGCTAAGCTGATCCAGCGGTGGACGGATCATAGTCCTTGGAACAAGATGGACCCGACTGAGTAAAGAATCGGCATGCTGAAGGTCACCGTACAGGTCAGGCAGCCGGCCAGAATGGTCTTGGAAGGCACGTTAGCCGGCCCGTGGGTAGACGAAGCACGACAAGTCTGGCAGCGCTTGTCTCGGGAGACAGATGGCCCATTCGCTGTGGATCTCACCGGGTTGTCGCATATTGATCCTGAGGGCAGGCTGCTCTTGGCAACGATGTGGCAGGAAGGCGCCGACCTGCAGGCCAGCGGTTGTTATATCGAGGCGGTGTTGCAGGACATTACAGGATCCCAGGGAGGTAGTTGAGAGGAATGAAAATTGATTGAGACAAAAAAGGAGGTGTGCCATGTCAGTCACATTGATTTGAGTGGTTGCTCTATACAGACGGTGTTGCAGGACATTACAGGACCCCAGGGAGGTAGTTTAGAGAAGTGAAACTCTAATTAGATAAAAAGGAGATGCACTATGCCAGTTACCTTGATCAACGTGTTTTCGGTCCCGAAAGCCAAAGAGGACGAATTTGTGAAGTGGTGGCAAGACATAAAGGTCGATATCACCAAGCAACCGGGCTATATCAGCGGCAAGTTTCATAAAAGTATCAAGCCCGACAGCAAATTCAACTTTATCAACGTTGCGCTCTGGGAAAATGAAGATGTCTATTGGAAGGCGTATGAGAAGAGCGTTACACCCATGAAAGCGATGCTGGGGCAACTGAACATTGAAATGACGCCGGCGCTCTATAACGTCCTTTTCGAGTACTGATGCAGTTTGCGACTGCGTCATTCCGAATGAGCGGATGCTTACGAGAGATTGCATTTGAGAGCCCCGCCCGGAAGGGCGGGGCTCTTTACTCCAAAAGATAAGGGAGGGCAGTGACTATGCCAGTCACCTTAACGCACATCTGCAGAAACACTGACCGAGAGCGAGCAGCGAGACGGGGATCCAAGACGCGCTAGTGCTCAGGAAGTAACCGGAATGGGCCGGCATCCCGCCCTTCCTTTGTCCCTATCTTCTTGGGATAGGCCTGTGAACAAGCCGAAAGGAGAAGTAGCAATGCAACCGTTGAGCGTACTGATCGTCGGCGTGGGTGGACTCGGGAAGTGCATGGTGCAGGAGGCTCTCGATCGCGGCTTACGCGTTTCTGTTCTCGTGAGGGATCGGGCCAAGCTCGAGGCCGAATTGGCCGAAGAGATCCTCGCGAGGCTGAGCAAGACCAAGGTGGGCGATGGCACGCACGCGAAGGTGCTAGACGAGGTTATGCCCGGAAGCGATGTGGTTTTGTCAGGCCGAGGCGCCGATCTTGACCTGGCCCGTGAGTTGGCGACAGCAGTCAAGCGCAACGACATCAAGAAGCTCTGTTGGCCCGGCGGCACCACGAATGTCATGGCCGATGACGGCGTCACGCCAAACTACAAACGGCTTCTGCACTTGGGGAGTTGGGTCGAGGGCGCGTACCGCGCACACGGTGCATGTATCGATGCCATTCGTCAGGCTGATATCAACTATGTGATCTTCTGCCCGGGCCGCATGGACAGCGCTGGCCGGCGAAGCCCGGACGTGCGAAGGTCGGTGCGGATCAACCGCGACGCCGGCCCGTTCGTTTCATACGAGGATGCGGCATGGGTGATGCTCGAGGCTGCCACCACAAATACCTACGACGGTCAGCTCGTAAGTGCCGCGACGAAGTTCTAAGCCATACGCAACACAAAGACGAGAGATGTGATCGTAGAAGATTGTGGAAAACCTAACAACGGGTTGCAGTTGACGCTGTTCCGCAAGACGACAGACCTCGATCGATGACGACGATTTCGTCACCTGACGAAATCGTCGTCACTCTGCATCGTCACCACTACGACTTGGATGCATCATCTGCACCCGACCTCTCCTCTCATTCGCTCTTGATTCAATAGGTTACGTATAGCTCTGTTGGACATCCGAAAACTGGAACGGTTCGTGATAGGTCTGCGGTAGCATGTACAGCACAAGCAGAGGTGACGATATTCGCCATGAAAGAGGTGACTACCATCGTGAAGGACGAAATGTTGGCCGGGCGTGCCGACTCGCAGAAGGAACGTCGGGTCGCCATGGAAGAAATCATCGCTCGGGTGAAAAGCGACCGGCTGGATGAGGCCAAGGTGGCCCAACTGATAGAGCGCCACCGCGCAGAACACACACGCACGATGCAGCGGGTGTTGCCTAAGGCGTCCGAATGGTATGTCAGTCTCCGTCCCGAATAGGAAGCAGAAGTCGTCAAGCTGATTCAGCGGTGGACAGACCACAGTCCATGGAACAAGATGGACCCGGTTGAGTAAAGAATCGGCATGCTGCAGGAGAGCGCGAGTCGCTTTAGAGAAAAACTGTACCGGGGGTCTTTTTAGAAGGCCCTGACGTTCGGAATCATTGTCATTGGGCTCAATTGCATCGTCGATAACGAGCGAGATTTCTGTTCCTTGACTTGCGGTGAATTTCCCGCGTAGGATGCGATCCAGTGAGCGGGCGTAGCTCAGTGGTAGAGTCCTAGCTTCCCAAGCTAGTTGTCGTGGGTTCAAATCCCATCGCCCGCTCCAAACCTTGCTTGCCCCGACCGCGAGCTATTTATCGTCTTATCGTGATTGTGACGAGCGGATAAACACCTCAAGTGTTGTAGGAGCCGGGAAGCAAGGTTTAGGGCTGAACCGGCGACGGAGTGCAGTTCAAATCCCATCACCCGCTCCAAACTTTCAAGTACCTTCGCAGCGGATTCTTCCATCCCAGTTCCTTCAGTCACGGTTTTGATCGCGTTTCTGAAGGAAAGTCGAACAAGTCGTCAAACTTCCTCAAGTCATATCTTCCTCAATTGAAAATTTCGGTCTGGCAACCCCCATCTTGAGAAGGGATTGGAGTCTGTTCACTCAGCTGTTAGGAATGCTTCTGTACTTTTCAAGGCTCGGCCTGACGTTAACCAAGGAGTACCAAAGATGCATTTGAAACGGATTCGGAGTTACGTTCTTGGCTTGTTACTTCTCGTCGGCCTTTTTGCTTGTAGTGACGGTGGTGACACGTCGACCCCATCTGCTACAACACCCGCTGCACCCTCTGCCGAGGGGCTTTGGACTGGGACCACCGACACCAACCGAACCGTTACCGCCCTTGTGCTCGATAATGGTGTCTACTGGGCACTCTATATTGAAGCCAGCAATCCATCGGTCATTGCGGGTGTCGTCCAAGGGGATAGCAGCTCACAAAATGGCGCTTTCACTTCCTCAAACGCAAGGGACTTCAATCTACAGAACGGAACACTAGATGCCACAATCAATGGTAGTTATGTAATGAAGCAAAGTTTGAATGGCACGATTGCCTATCAGAACAACACCCAAGCCACGTTTACCATGACATACGGCAGCGATTATGACTTGACGCCGGATATGAATGCCGTTGTAGGAACATATACCGGTCTTGTGACCGCAAGTGAGACTGTGACGGTTATTGTATCGACTGACGGATTAATCGGAGGGAATTCCAGTACTGGTTGTACCTTTAGCGGTTCCTTTTCGCCCCGGACACATGGGAATGTGTTTGACGTTACCATCACATTCCATGGAGAACCCGGCTGCACCATCGGAACAGAGCCAGTCAATGGGATTGCGTTTTACGATGCTGGAACCAAACACCTCTACAGCGCTGCATTGAACGGCAATAGAACGGACGGATTTGTCTTTATCGGCACGAAGTCGTAATTGCTAGCGCGCGAGACGGAACGTTCTCTTTTGGCGGCGGAGTCCGATTCGAGGGAGCTCATGTCGGAAGCCGCCGCCTGTTTCATCGTCGGTAACGTACAATCTCCACGTCAAGGAAGCCTCCAGGATGTGACCTCCCTCAGCTCCGTATGCAGTCCTCAGTTTGCGATCCTGAGGTTCCCCCCATTGTTTGGACAGGTTTTCAGCTGAATGAAGCTCATGAATCTTCCCCTGTGTCCTCCTTTCTGTCAGCGCACTCCTGACCGGGTTTTCCTCCTGGCCGTGGACCACGCGCCGCATGTCGTGATGTGGACG
>PHGD01000061.1 GCA_011090425.1 Nitrospira sp. LK70
TTCGATGAAGAGCCGGTTATTGTTGGCCGTCACCCCAACCGTCTCCGTGCGTCCCGGCAGCAAGCCTTCAATCTTCCTCCACTGATCATCTCGCAAGACCTGTTTCGCCATGCTTGTTGGCCTCCCCCCAACGTCCCGCAGTGACTCAGAAAATGGAGAGGCTGTGAATCCTAATTGTCAACAGGCCCTAGTTGTCGAGCTTCCAACTATTGGTTTTCTCGGCTGCCACCAAGGGCCTGTGTCGAACACCTGGGGCGAATGTATACCGTGCAATTCATCCATTGGTGCGTCGATCGGAGGCGGGTTCGTATGTTACCAATAATAGGACCCTCCGTAGTATCCACGGTATTCTTGTGGAATGGGATCGCCGTAGCTATAGTACGGACCATACCCACCCTTCATGTGATCCCAATCCCAGACGGTGATGTGTTTAATGACTAGCTCAGGAACTTGCCGCTTGACATCGTCGACTTGTAGAGTGGTCGTGCCGAGCACTTCTCCTACAACGGTCACGCGTTTCTCCTTGTCACTAAGCACAGCCGAATCCGGCACCTGATCACCACGGTCGATGATGACGAACCGGCCTTTCGTCTCGGTGTCAGGCCCGGAGGGAATCAACTCTTCGGACAGCGGAATCTGCAGCACCTCGATCCATATCCTGTCTTGCGTCCGCTTTGCCGACAACACCTTGCCGCCCGCCAGCATAAGCTTTCCTCGATAGGTCTCAGGATGGTCCTTGATGTCGACGTAACGGAGATGCCGATCGACACCTCCCTCTAACTGATCGGGAATCACATCTGACGTACGCTGACATGCGCTTGCAACTAGGCATAACAGGGCAATGCTGCATAACATAGCAGTGCTCAACGAAAGACTTGCGCGCTTCATGGTGACCTCCTTCTTCCAAAGATTTCCCCACATTTACAGCCGGGGACCTCTCTCCGGATTGAATCGTTCGACCACCTGGCATGCAAACTAACTGTGCAATACCTATTCTTCTGCCTGGACACCGCCACAGAAGCCTGATGCGAACTGAGAGTGCTGGACCTTGTGGAGAGAACGGTCCTGCGATAGCTTGATGTGTGTCGGCGCGATGTCTGCCGGAAGAGACAACCAGCCCCCCGCAGGCAAAACTATCTCGATTGCGTGAGCGTGGTTTGTTCATACTTTGCTCCCACGTCTTCCCTGAGATCGACGCCGGATCGAAACAAGAGGACGTATTCGTCAACCGGAATGTGCGGAATCGAATAGCGCGGGATGGGCGGAGTCGACGCGCGGCAGGCATACTCATGACATGCTGCCGTTGCCTCCGACCAATGCGGCGGACGTTCTATGCTCATCAATCCGTAGCCTTCCGACGGCAGATATCCGTAGCGGTAGACGAAGGCTTTCCATCCATTGTTATCTCGAACCTCCGTCGTCATCTAAACTCGATTTTTCGATAAGCCTTGTCGCAGTCCGCAGTCTCGGACGTGACCGCGCCACTCGTCAAAATGTGGTGTTTTCTTGTCATGCCGTACCCCCTCGGCTAGACTTTTTTCACACAACTATGGCACGAGCACGGACAGCAGAACATCAACGGTCACGATCGAAAACTCCTCTCATCGATGAGATCACACAGGGGATCAACAAGTTTCAGGAAGTTCTGGCCGCAATCAATGACATCAGTCAAGAGGGATTCCCTTATCGTGATGCGGCGCAGAGCAAGGCCGAACTGCAATTTCGTGAATGTCTGCGACAGACGTTCGGTGAGCGTTCTCATGAATTCCACACGTATCGGAACTTCAAGATTCGCACAGCGACCAAGCCTGAGGTGGCACAGACCCTTTCTGTCATTAAAGACCTTATGCATGCCTTAGAGGACCGGAAACTGGAACTTCAAGGACTCAAGCCACCGCCAAAAACAGAGCCTCCAAATGAGGCGACTTCCAGCAACACAGCGCGCCTGGTATTGGTTCCACCTGTAACACCAACCACGACGCTACAGGTAAACTCCCCAGTGACAGTCGACGCGGCCATGACAACAAGTATGGGACCGTCTCGTTCTTCTCTGATACCTCAACCACCACCGCCCATACCTGAGTCCGTCACTGCTCCTGAGCCGTCCCCGATGCCGACATCGACAGTCCCTCCGACTCCTCCGCCAGCTCCAACATCGACTCTGATACCCATCGCTGTCGCATCCCAGCCACCACCTCCCCCAGTAGCCGTCGCCACCCCTTCTCCACCTCCCCCACCCCCAGCTCAACCGGCATCATCAACGATTGATAGGCCAGCGGACGTCGCGCAAGCGCTTCCATCTCCATCAGCAGCTCCAATCTCTCCCTCGACACCGCCACAACCTCCCATCAATTCACCAACCTCTGTGGTGAAAGACCAGTCACTGTCCGCAGGGATGTCTCCCACTGTTGTCCGTGCTTCGCAAGACCCACCGTTCGACATGCCGACGATCAATCTGAGCCGCTCTCTGTTGGGCGACTCTGCGTTTGATTCCACGCTTGAGCAGGACCCGCTCAATCTCATCAGAAAAGTCTGTCATCGCTTCCATACCATAGCCCGCCAGCTCCGACTCCGGAGAGACTATCGTCCGACACTTGAGGTCGACGACGACTACGACCTACAGGACCTCTTGTGCGCGCTGTTGAAGGTGGAGTTCGACGAAGTAGCGACTGAAGAATGGACACCACCCTACGCTGGAGGCTCATCAAGAACGACGCTCTTTGTGAATCGGGATCAAATCGCCGTGGTGTCGAAAAAGACCAGGCCTGGCTTGACCACGAAGGAACTTGTCGATCAGGTCACGGCAGACTCCGCTTATTATAGAGATCAGGGGCGGTGCTCCACCTTGTTTTGCTTTGTGTACGATCCGGAAGGCCGCATCGGGAGCCCGAAGCGGCTCGAAACAACCTTAACAAGCGTCAGCGAGCACTGGCGGGTCGAAGTGCTTGTTGCGCCAAAGTGAGACCATGGCAAAACCAAATTTAAAGAGGATTCCTTCTATCACGTCCCCATCAAAGACCATGAAGACCAAGTCGGAGTTGACAGAGCAAGATGACTTTGCTATAAAGCGTCCCACTCCTGGGGCAATTCCTTACACGATTCATGGTCCCGCTCCGGGAGATCAGGGGATGTCGGATCGAGCGTATGTATTGATTAATGTTCTCCCTGGACAGACAGCGGCTGTAGTCAAGTCGTTGGGTGACATTAAGGAGATAAAAACGATCGATCCCTGTTGGGGCAAGCCGGATATCATAGTCACAGCCAGTATACCGGACCAAGATGCCTTGACCCAATTGGTCTTGAGCCGGATACACCGTATAGAAGGAGTAACGCAGACTGACACTCACCTCGTATACCGTCTGAAGGAGGCCAGCACAAAATGATCCGAAAGGACTGTCTTGCCATCGTCGCCCTCACCATCTTCGCCTTTGGATGCGCCGTTCAGCGAACTATCGAACCTGATGTCGTCGACGTGACATTGCCTGCCCCGGCAGACCGGGTGAAAGCGGCAGCGACGAAAGTCCTGGCTGATGATGACTACGATGTGGACTGGAAAGACGGATCTCAGCTCAACACAGACTACAGAGAGGAGATACCCAGTATCTGGAATTTTATGGTGAAAGGACTGTTTGGTGTGGTCAGGAGCAAGGCTGAAGCGTCCGTGACGCCGGAAACTGAACAGAGTTCCCGTCTCCGCCTGCAAATCTCATCGGAAGGTAAGCAAACGATGTTCCAGGGGTGGGGCCCCACCGCACCTCAAGTTCCTCAAAGCGCGGAAAACAAACTGCGATTGATCAAGAACGAATTGAAAATCGTACAAGACACCTACACAACGCAAACCTTTTACGGATCCTACGGACTGAAACCTTAGACCTGCTCTTTTTCAGTTCCCTCAGTCTCTTCCCCAAGATCCAGGGAGAAACGCTCTGCCATCCGGTAGAGTGTTCGTCTGTCGATGCCGAGGATTTTTGCGGCCTTCACCTTATTTCCCTTCGTTTCCTTGAGTACGCGAATCAAATGACGTTTTTCCACTTCTTCTAAGGTCAGGTACGCTTCATCGAGCTGATCGCCTTGCGAAAGTCGCGCATCGGCTTCAGTCGCTGCACTCTGGCGAATCACTTCGGGTAAATCCTCTGGCGTCAGTAGAGGTCCGTGGCTTAATGACACAGCGCGTTCAATCGCATTTTCGAGCTCTCGAACGTTGCCTGGCCATCGATATTGGGTCAAGAACGCCATGGTTTCCGGCAAGACTCCCCGTACCGCATGGTCTGTGCCTACCGCGCACTTTTGTAGGAAGTGATGCACCAGCATCGGAATGTCTTCCCGTCGATCGACCAATGACGGTAACGTGATCGGAACGACTTTCAACCGGTAGAAGAGATCGTCACGAAACTTTCCTTCCTTCACCAGTTGCTCAAGATCTCGATTGGTCGCGGCAATGATCCGGACATCGACTCTGGTGGATGTCGTACTCCCGACCCGGCGGACTTCCTGATCCTGCATAACCCGCAACAACTTCACTTGTAACGCCTGTCCAAGCTCACCGATCTCGTCGAGAAACAGCGTCCCTCCATTGGCCGATTCAAAGAGCCCGACTTTGGCCCCCGTTGCGCCGGTGAAGGCTCCTTTCTCGTATCCGAACATTTCCGATTCCAACAAGGTATCGGGCAACGCACCGCAATTGACCGGAATGAACGGCTTATCCCGGCGGGGGCCGTTCGTATGAATGGCCCGCGCAATAAGCTCTTTGCCGGTCCCGCTTTCCCCCTGGAGCAACACCGTACTCTTGCTTTCCGCCACGCGCGCGACCAACTTGTACACCTCCAACATCGCCGTGCTGCTTCCGACCAACGGAGACCACTCGCCCTTACTCTTCAACTCTTCTCGAAACCGGGCATTCTCTTGGAGCAATCGACAGTGATCCAAACCCCGTTTGACCACCAGCTTGATGTCCTCTTTCCTGAACGGCTTCGCCAGGTAATCGTAGGCGCCCTGCTTGATCGCTTCGATCGCGCCTTCCAGAGAGCCGAACGCGGTGAGCACCACCACGACGGTATTCGGACTCAATCGTTTGAACTCCCGCAACACCGTCAGTCCATCCACCGCACCCATGCGGATGTCCGTCAACACCAAATCGACCCGCCCCTGGCGTCCACGCGTGATCACCTCTTCTCCGTCGGCAAAGGCTTCGACCTGATATCCTTCTTTCCTGAGGGCCTCCGCCAACAGCTCACGCGCAACCACATCGTCGTCGGCCACCAGAATCGTCGCTGGTTGCATTACGCCTCCTCCCTCCTAGGAATGGGTTCACTTCGCATTGCCGGTAACGTCATCGTTACGGTCGTGCCACGTCCGATCTCACTCATCATCGCAAGGTTGCCGCCATGAGCCACCGCCGATTCGCGGCTCAAGAATAGCCCCAAGCCCGTTCCCTTGCCAATCGCCTTGGTCGTAAAAAATGGTTCAAAGGCTTTCTGTATGTCTTCATCCGGCATGCCGCATCCTGTGTCCCGCACCTCGATTGTAATCACTAACGGCGACATGCCCTCCGCGACCAGCCGACCACGATCCAGCTCGGCTGACGACGCCGCGCGATGACCGGCTGTAACGGTCACTTTGCCCTGTGCGGTGGTTGCGGCAAGCGCATTGGTCAGGACATTCACCAATACCTGATGGATCTTTTCTTTGTCAGCCCAAACCAGAGGAAGGTCGTTTGGAATCTCGACCGTCAGAGCGATCCCCTTCTCATGGAACGCCGGTTCCATCAGGACCGTCGAGGGAATGACCACTTCTTCCACAGGAAGCCATTGTGGTTCAGGCTGGCGCGGCCGGGTAGAAGACAATAAATCCTGAATGATTCGAACCACTCGCGCGAGCTGGTCATCGATGATGGCCACGCGCTTTCTCATTTCCGGCGTTGCACCAGGCTCCTCGGCCAGAGCCTGGACGTGCCATGCGATCGAATGAAGCGGCGTGCCCACCTCATGTGCCACAGACGCCACGAGCTGTCCCACCGCAGCCAATCGCTCCGACCGATTCAGCTGATCCTTCGCCTGGATCAGTTGCGTGTTGGCTTTGAGCAGATTCTCGGTTTCTCGGGCTAACGCGGACCTCGCCGCCTCCTCTCGCGCTTTTCGCTCTTCCCAGCTCACCCCTAGGTAAGCCACCACCAGCAAGACACCGACGACGACGCTCCTATTGATGACCGCGGCCTGAAATCGGCCTGGCTTCGTCGGTTGGAGTAGACCTAAATAGGTGGCGACGACACAGGCCAGCACCATCGTCAACATGATGGTTCTATTCCGAATGGTGGTTACCAACAAGATGGGCAACACGTACCCATAGGCGCCGACGACGTTGACCGGGGCGAATTCTTCAATGATCAAGATGATGAGAAAGCAGACAGCCGCAATGGCAAGCACGAGGCGGTCACGATGTGTGATGGCAGTCATCGACTCGCTTCGCCTCGCCGAGCATTACACCTTCTGAATCGAGAACATCGAGAACGAAGGGGGCTCTTCACCGAAGTACTTACACAAGCGGGCGGGTCAAACGCAACAGAGACGCGAGTCGTTCAAATCGTGAGTCCTCGATCAAGTCCTCCACCGTCAGACTCAACTTCCGGCACCAATTCGGGTGCTGGTCCAATGTTCCTGGTAGATTGGCCTGGCATCGGGTGCCGATGACATCATCGATGTTGGCCAAGACAATCCAGGCGGGGGTACGGGCCAGGTACTGATGAATCGCCTCCATCAACTCAGTCGTCATGATCGGTACCTGAGTCGGATCCTCAGATACTCCTGAGGGCAGGAGTCCCTCCGACTTCACTGCAACGAGAATCCCTGCTTTTTCTCGATGCCGTTCCGCCCACATCTCCTTTTCAGCATTCTCCGAAGGGAAAAGACTCAGTGCGGATCGCGTTTCGATATCCACGCCTTCCCAATACCCGCGCAGCGTCGGAAGATCGTGGGTGGTCACGACGGCAAGGGATTGAGCTGGATAATGAGCCGGAGGCTTCCACCTTCCCCCATGGTCTCGCTCAAAATACAAGACTCTGTATGATAAGGCGCCAGCCGCGACAAGTCGCTCACGCACCCAATCGGGAACGGTCCCCAGATCCTCGCCTATTACTACTGTCTTCGCTCGTACGCTTTCCAACGCCAAGATGGCCAACAGTTCGTCATCCTGGTAATGGACGTACGTCCCCAGCGAGGGCGGGAGACCACGAGGGATCCAAAACAGTCGGAAAAGCGCCATGACATGATCAATCCGTATGGCACCGCCGTAGCGAAGATTATTGCGGAGCAATTCGATAAAGTACCGGTAACCGCTCGTGCGCAGACGCAATGGATCGAGCGGAGAAAATCCCCAATTCTGTCCTTCGGGGGCAAAGGCGTCGGGGGGTGCACCACAGTCAGCCTTGAACGCCAGAACTTCCTGATGCAGCCACCCATCGGCGCCGTAGCGATCGCTTCCCAGAGCAAAGTCATGGTACAAGCCGATCGGCATACCAGCTTCATGGGTCTTCTTCACCGCCTCAAGCAACTGTTCGACGGCCAGCCATTGCAGATATTGAAAGAATCGTACCCGAGGCATCTGCCGACGGCGAAACTCTTCCAGGGCGTCCGACTTTCGAGTTCGGTAGGGCTCCGGCCAATCGGCCCAGACGACCGGTGCTGATTGCGAGGATTGCCGTTCTTCCTCAAGGGCCTGAAACAGCGCATAGTGCGCCAAAGACTCCCCTTCCTGCTCCGTAAAGCGATGAAAGCTTCTTCCCCGATCGGTCTTTGGTGTCAAGTCCGGTTCGACACCTTCGAAGTTGTCCCGAAGAAATGTCCGATAGCAGAGATCGAAGACCTCGCGTTTCACCGACCTTACTCCGTCGTAATCCACCAACTCAGACCGCCGAGCCGCTTCGATCCGGGAGCGAAATGAGGGGTCGGCAAGCAGGCGTTGCACATCAGGACTCGTCCCACACTCTGGAACCTGAATGACATCGATGTACAAGTCGTTCAAAAACAGACGGCTGGTGGGTGAATAGGGGCTAATATGATAGGGCTTGGTATTCTTAAGAGCATGGAGTGGGTTCAGCCCGATGACCGCAGCCCCCAGACGTTTTCCTGCCCATTCGATGATCGTACCCAGATCTCGAAAATCGCCGACTCCCCAGTTGTGATGGCTCCGCAATGAATAAAGCTGCAAGGCAATGCCCCACCATCGAGCACCCTGCTGTAGTTCATCAGGAATGTAACAGCGCTCAGGCGCGACGATGAGGAGGAAGGTGGCTTCCGCATTCGTGCCGCCTCCCTTCGAATAGGCTTTGACTGTGTAATAACCAAGCGGCAGGTCTTCTGGGAACGACAGCAAGACGCGAACAAACCTGCGTCCCTGAATCGTGCTGGTCTCTTCGACTCTGAGGCCAGGCCCCTCCGTTTTGTCAAATAGAGTGTCTCCGTTTTCCTCACACAGTGACCACCGGACCTGAAAAACCGCCTCGTCCGAGCTCTCACAGGGCCCATACCAGGACCAGGCACCTGCGTCTCGTCCGAATCGAAGCACATGGACTGGTTCACAGCCTCGCAGCCACCAACGATTATCCCACGTCTCGAGTTCCTTAATGAGTTCTTCCCGATTCCCAACCCGCAGATTCATGGCAGCCAAGATGGCCCGTCGCGTTTCGTCCGTCGTCACATGGTGCATTCCAGCAATGTCGTAGTAGTCGGCGGCAATCCTTGTCCGATCGGCCAACATACGCAAGAGATCACTTTCAGATTGATCGTACATACGGCGAGTGTGAGTGAATGGCTAGGTCAAGTCAAGGTAATGTAATTCCGAGGCTTTTTGGATGAATTCGGCCAGGATGTTGGCGAGAGGAGCAGCAGAGTGCTGGAAAGACCGCGTGAAACAAGTTCCTTCAAGTCAACGCACAGGCACGGTGGGTACCGGATACCAACATCAGCTGTTCAACAGCCGCAAATTCCTGAAGTGGCGAACCAGATGAATCACATCTTGCCTGGGCTGTTCATGAATCTGTAACGGCGCAACACCCCGATGTCAGCAAATAGAAGCAGAGAGGATTGAACGATTTCTCCGCCGTTACCGCTCCCTCAGACTTTCTGTTACGGATTTCAGCAAGGGACTCAGCAGATATTCGATGATCCGGCGTTGACCGGTCTTAATTTCAACCGTCACTGCCATACCGGGCGAAAGATTGACCTGTTTACCTTCCACTTGGATCATCGACCGATCCATGGTGACTCTTGTCGGGTACACCAGTCCGACTTTTTCCACGGGAGCTGCATCGTCGGAAACCGTCAGCACGTGACCGGGGATCGTGCCATACAAGGTGAATTGAAATGTTTCGACCTTGATCTCAACCGGCTGTCCCTCCCGCACAAATCCCACATCCATATTTTTGACCTGCGCCTCCACTTCGACCGGATGGTCTTGAGGCACGACAACGAGCAACTGTTGCGCCGGAGTGACGACGCCACCGATGGTATGCACTGCTACCTGCTGCACGACGCCGTCGATCGGCGAGGTCAGTCGCTGCAAACCGGTCTTTTGACCAGCCTTCGTGATCTCTTGCGCGAGAGAGGCAGCTTTGGTCTCAAGAGCCGACAGTTCTGCCTGTTTCGTCTGCTGAAATTCCGAGACCATAGCCCAATGTTGCATTTCCGCCTCGGCGAGCCGGGCCTGATCTTGTTGGAGCTTCCTCTTTTGGCCGGCGAGTTCCTGCACCTTGTCGATCCGCTGCTCTTCTGCTTGTAGAAAGTCCATCTTGCTCACTGCCTCGTGTTCGAGCAACCTTTTATAGACCTCGACTCGTTCAACCTCCATAGGTACTGTGGCTTCCAAACGAAGAATATTTTCTCTAGTTTGCTCGATCGCTGCGAGGCGCTGATCTACAAGATGCCGGGAGGCTGCAACCTTGGCGTGGTATTCGGCCAGCTGGTCCCTCAGCAACTGCTGTTGCAGTCCGAGGTAGGCTCCGTCTGCACCGGGAGGTGCCTCGAAAGTGACCTGGCCCTTGATCAGAGCCCGCAATCTCGCCGCATCCACCTTCGTCGCGAGGTATTCGTTGAGCGCCCGATCATAGTCGGCACGGTTAATGGTCGAATCAAGCACGATCAACACATCGCCCTGCTTCACTGCCTGTCCGTCCTGCACATGGATCGATGCAATGACTGCTGCTTCGTACGGCTGAATGATTTTCGAGTAGCCGCTGGGGATGATCTTGCCTTGGGCCGTAGCTACAATATCGATCCACCCGAACGCGGCCCACAACCCTGCTGTAGTGAAGACAGCCAATATCGTCCAGAGGAGCGCTCGGCCGATCGGGGATGGGGGAATCTGCTGGATTTCCAACACCGCCGGTAGAAATTCCATCGCCTGTCTGTCGGAAACAGCCGAACCGCCCGGTCGGCTTGATTCGGCCTGCCACGCCGCCTTCCACACCGTCCAATGTCTGCCGAACGCTCCGGAGGCCATCTGAGAGTCCTCTATCCCTTGCCGATCTGATGCCCCTGTAATCGCGCATAGAAGCCATCAAGACGGAGGAGTTCAGCATGCGATCCCTCCTCGACGATCTCTCCCTTGTCGACGACATAGATGCGATGTGCAGGCCGCACCGTACTCAGCCGATGTGTAATGATGAAGGCCGTACGCTCCTTACAGATCTGCGCCATGTTCCGTTGGATTACCGCTTCGGATTCATAGTCCAATGCGCTGGTCGCTTCATCGAAAATCAGAATACGAGGGTTCGCGACCAAAGCCCGCGCAATGGCAATCCGTTGGCGCTGCCCACCTGAGAGCGTGCAGCCGTGCTCGCCGATTAGCGTGTCGTAGCCTTCTGCCAATTCAAGGATGAACTCGTGGGCGCCAGCCATTTTTGCTGCCTGGATCACCTGCTCCATCGGCAATCCGGGATCGGTCAGCGCGATGTTGCTTCGGACTGAGCCGTTGAACAAGACATTCTCCTGTAGCACGACTCCCACTTGCCTGCGCAGCCATGCAGGATCGACCTGCGCCAAATCCGTTCCGTCCACCAAAATGCGCCCCCGCTCCGGCACATAGAGACGTTGCAGCAATTTGGCAATGGTACTTTTCCCGGATCCTGAACGTCCGACGATGCCGATAACCTGTCCAGGCTCAACGGAAAAAGACATCTTTCTGGTGACTTCCTGTCCATCAGGCCGGTACCGAAACGTCACTTCATCGAATCGTACCTGCCCCATGACCCGAGGCAACGTCGTTCGATTCGGGTTATACGATGGTTCGGGCTGAGTGTTGAGCACATCACCCAACCGTTGCATCGAGATGCCCACTTGTTGAAATTCCTGCCAGAGATTCACCAATCGTAAAAGTGGTCCTGTCACCTGTGCCGACAGCATGTTGAATGCGATCAGCTGCCCGATACTCAAATCTCCATCGATCACACGATAGGCGCCCAGCCACAGTACTGTCACGGTGGTCACCTTTTGAACACAGGTCGCGGATTGACCGGTAATCATCATCACGCTCGTCGCGCGAAAACTCGCCCGCACATAGCCGGCTAATTGTTCTTCCCACCTCCGTATGAGCGGAGGTTCGACCGCCATGGCTTTGACGGTCTGGATCCCGCTGACCGTTTCAACTAGGAACGCCTGGTTTTCGGCGCCTCGGTTGAACCTTTCATGCAAGCGCGTCCGGATCACAGGAGTAATGGCAATCGACAGCAGCGCATAGACCGGAAGCGAGGCCATGACGACAAGCGAGAGCGTGGGGCTGTATGCCCACATGACCGTTAGAAAAACGGCAGTGAACAGGACGTCCAGGACCACCGTCACGGAATGGCTGGTCAAGAATTGGCGGATCTGTTCCAACTCACGCACGCGGGCGACCGTATCGCCGACGCGTCGGACTTCAAAATAGGACATGGGGAGCGTCAGGATATGCCGGAAGAGTTGGGCGCCCAGACTCACATCGATCCGATTCGTCGTGTGCGAAAACAGGTAGATCCGGAGCCCACCTAGAATCGCTTCGAAGATCGCCAGCGTGATCATACCGATTGCCAACACATGGAGCGTCGTGAACCCCTTGTGGACGAGTACTTTATCGATGACGACCTGTGTAAAGAGCGGTGTCAACAGGGCGAAGAGCTGAAGAAAGAACGACGCGATCAGCACTTCACCGAAAAACCTACGGTATTTGACGATGGCAGGGACGAACCAGGTGAAGTCGAACGTGAGATCTTGCTGATGGACAGGATCTCGTTTGGTAAAGAGCAAGAGTTCCCGGGTCCATGTCGATTCAAACTGCTCACGAGAAAGCACGAGCGGCCGTGCTTCGACCGGATCCTGGACTAGTGCCTTCTCTTCTTCGACCTTCGCCAGTACGACGTAGCGGCCATCAGTTCGCTTTACCATGGCAGGCAGCGGCGTTCTCTGGAGTTTGCTCCATGCGGTCTTGAGTAGACCGGCCTTGAGTCCCACATGCTTTGCAGCACGGAGGATGTCGGCATCGGAAAGAACCTGCCCAGCCCGCGCGAACTGATGCCGTAGCTGCGAACCATCGGCGGGAAGATCATGAAAACGAGCGATGATGAGGAGGCAGATCAAGCCGTTGTCGGCCGGCGCCCTATTCATAGAAGCAGCGCAAGTGTTATGCGTCTGTTGCGGTTCGGAATGGTTCATGCAATCCACTGCTGTGTCGACTCAGCGAACTAGAGAAATCGTTACCACCTTCTGTGGTTGCACAGTAAGGAGCAACTGACCTGGTTCAAAGTCTTTCCGAGGCGTTCGCTTCCACGGCCTCTGGGTACAATCGTTGAGGGCCGATTGTACCAACGGATCTGAACTGTTCGGCTTCTCTTAGAGGGGGGGCAGTCCAACGGAAGTGGTGTGGTTGGGGTAGGAATGTCGACGAACAAATACGGTGCGCTCGTAGCCTTGTTCGACAGCCCAATTTTTCTTACTGGCTGGCCGCTGCTGTTGCAGTCTGCGACCTCGTTTAAGCATTCCGCATTGGAACGTCCGCAGCCTTTTGGGAAAGAATTTGCAGCTACTTCTTGCCATAGGTGCAGCATGCGTCCGTGATAAACTATGGTCGTTCAACGTCTGCGAAAAGATCTTATGGATTTCGTATCACACGGTCTTTGGGGTTCAATTGCGTTCGGTCGAAAAAACCGATCGAGTTTCGGACTGGCATTCGCCATCGGGATGGCGCCTGATCTTTTTTCGTTCGGGGTCCTGTACGTGGCTGCCACATTCGGCTTCTCACCGAAGCCCGATTTCAGTCACGGCACTCCCCCAGAGTCGACCATTCCTCAATATGTCCATCACCTTTATCATTACACTCATAGCTTCGTCATATTTCTCACCGTCTTTTTCCTGGTATGGCTTTTCCTGAAACGCCCGGTCTGGGAACTGGGAGCGTGGGGACTCCATGTCCTGGCCGATATGCCGTTACATTCGTACGCCTTTTTCCCGACGCCGGTACTGTGGCCTCTCTCTGACTGGAAAGTCGACGGCTGGCAATGGATGACGCCAAGTATTCTCATCACCAACTTCGCCCTGCTGTCGATGCTCTACACCTGGCACATCCGACAATTGTTGCTGGCTAAGAAGAAAGACGAGACACGGCCAGAAACCATTTCCCGAATTCTCCCTTTTCAGAGAGATAGCGGGAAAGGGTGATCATCTGTTGATTGAAAGCTGATGAGCTTATGATGCCGATGAGTCAGTGGCTGGCTCTGAGCTAACTCTTTGCAGATGTTCCAGGCTCGCAGAACATCGAGCGTCAGCGTCGAGTCATAGATCTGGCCGAAATCGCGCCCCGCAATGTTTTCCATACTATCGTTCCAGGTTTCACACCGCATCGGTCCGGCGGAGGCCGCCGATGACCGGCGAAATTGTTTCTGACCGATGCCGATCGCGCAACTTCATTACCTATCTCTTACGGCCACACAAGTTACGATTTCACACAGTTAACCACATTAGCCAGACGGTATGTCTCCATTTTTGAAACGCCTGACGCCGCCTTGCATCATCAACAACCAAGGAGTAGACTAAACAACCTACCCTCTCGCAATGGGGATGTGATGCCATTTCCCCTCCTCTTGCGCTCTTTCATTTCCCTCTACACCTCGGCCCGATACCTCAGTGATCTGATGGGCAGTTTATTTGATTCGACCTCGGCATCCCGGTCCTATCAGTCAACAATGTTTCACAACTTGATGGGTCTAGCCGTGCGACGGCAAAAGAGAACATGGTACCAGCTGATTCGGCAAGATAACCCATAGCAAGGAGGATTGCGCCATGCGTTACATCGGCATCATAGGTGGAGTCGTTGTCGCGCTCGTCTACGCTGCGACAGCGACTGCCGGGTCGTTTGAGGATAAGGCGCAAGTGACAGTTAGCGGGGGTGAATACATGTTGAACGGATACATCGTCAAGGTTGAGCGGAACGCCTACTGGATCAGGAAGGCGTCCGGCGATGTCGTTCGCGTCGCAGTCACGGATAACACTCACCTGATCTGCCCGACTCGCATCGGGAGCAGGGCGGCAACGGTGGAATCGAAGCCTGGCACCGGTTTTCGAATGGGCGACTGCCCATTTATCCCAGGGGACACAGTGAAGGTCGAGGTCACAGATCTCGGCAGCGCGAGCCTCATCCGGTTTGATGCGCCCCCAGCTCCTGAAACTGTGCAGCTTGGACTGCCTCAGGGGTGGGAAGGCTACATGCCAAACGGGGTGCTGTCCTTCAACGCGGGACCGCGCTATCCCGTATACACCAAGGATGGCTACCCTGTCGGTCATCTTGCCGGGACACTGACCGACACCCTAGGAGGAACCGAGTATGGACTGATCGAGCTAGAAGGGAACGGGCAGATGATGGCCGTGCCCAGAACCGAGATGAGACAAGAATGGCCGGAGCCCAACAAACCTCGTGTAGCGTTGCCGATCAACAAGAGTCAGCTTGGGGAGATGGCCCCTCCTACGTACCAGGCTGCAAACCTTATTTCGATCTCGGAGGTCCGTGACTACTGGGCAAAGGCCACACCTCCCGAGCCCCTCGCCTCAAGCGAAGTTGACGTGGTGCTTATTATCAGCGAAAAAGCTTTTCACATCACAAAAGGGGGGACTGCGCGTGGGTTTGCTCTCATGGCAGGGATGCCGGCGGTCATTAAACTTCACAACCGTGATCTCGTGGCGCACGAGTTTATGTCTACACTGTTCCGCGATGTCCCATTCCGCATCTCGGGCAACGCGACAGTGGTCAAGACCGCCAGAGCCTCCGGGATCCGCATTGATCCGGGGCAAGCCGTGACTCTTGAGTTTACCGCCCCTGTCGCCAACCCAGATCAATATGGCGACAGAGCAACCCTCTATGATGTCTTCTGGTGCAATGTCCATGGGAAAGATCATGGAGAAACAATGCGCGGGGAAGTGGCGATCATAGAGACCAGTGGAATCGGCGGTGGCTGAAGCAATGGCGGTTCAGGTCGCCCGACGTCTGGTCATCCGATCGACGTGGGCGACCTGATTTCTTTTGCACGATCCGTTGCGCACACTCCCCGAAAGGATGATCTTCTCCACGGAATGCATCCGTCGACAAAAAGGAAGAGGCAAAAAGTGCCCTTATCATCGCGATTGATCGCATTCGTCATCCTGTTCGCATTTGGGATAGGGATGAGCGGACTAGGCTCAGCCGAAGAGCTGCTTTATGAGCCCGATGTCGTCGTTGAGATGAAAGACAAGGCCTTTCATGTGGTCAAGGGCGGACCAGTTGAAAATTCTGGACCGAATCCGGCTTTTTCTTTACCAGTCGGGATGGACCTCGCCATCCTGCTCCGGAATGAGGATGAGGTCGCGCATGAGTTCGTCTCGCCGTTACTCATGAAGGCGGAAGACATGGAGATCTCAGGCCACGCGACCATCGTCTATACACTGACCGCCTTCGGGGTTCGAGTTGAACCAAGAGAGCGCGTCATGCTCCGCTTTAGTGTCCCTGAAGCGAGCTTTGAGCGGTTTCATTTCTGGTGCAATCTTCACGGGAAACTACTGAGTGACACTATGCGCGGTGAGATCTTTATCTTGGATGCGAAACAACCATCCAAGTGACCGGATGTCAGAGGCGCTAAGACACATTGACAGTATCGAAAACTTTAGGAGCTGACAAAATAGCCGAGGTGGCTGCGACGACCTCGTAGAGGATATGAGCATCTGAGCAAGTCCCGCGTGGGAGCACGACGAAGGAGGGTTGCCATGATCGAGAAAGCAGCCGGACGGATCCTTGGCAAACTTTTGGCCATTCTGCTTGCAGGTGTCTCCGTGAATGTTGCGCAGGCCGCAGAGCCGGAGGGAATCCCCCCGGAGTTGGTGGCCGAATACATTCATGCAGTCATTCAGGTCGATCGGAGCATCTATTCCACCCATGTCGTGGAGCAGCTGCAGGATCGCAAGGTCGCTGTGGCGGCGGAAGACTGGAAAGAAAAGGGGGCGTTGCCACTTCCAGCTCAATTGCTTCAGATGGCGGGTCAAGAGGTTCAGGGGTTAGGCCTCGGTCTCCATATTCGCCTAAGCAGCTTGGGCCCCGTCTACACGAAGAACGGGCCGGTGGATCAGTTTGAACGAGCGGGCTTGGAAGCGGTGGCAAAGAATCCCCGGAAACCTTATACGGGAATCATTACAGAAAGGGATAGACGTTATTTCAAGGCAATTTTTGCGGACCGGGCCGTCTCCATGGCTTGTGTCATATGCCATAACAGGCATCCTCTGAGCGCAAAGCGGGACTACAAGCTCTATGATGTGATGGGAGGGATCATTATTTCCTTTCCAGTTCGTTAAGCCAAGTGAGGAATCTTACGACGAGGACGGCGAATCAGTGGCGGGTTTCGATCGGCGGCATTGGATGATGTTCCACACTCGCAGGACATCGAGGGCTATTGTCGCGCCGTAGGTTGGACCGTAGTCTCGCTCCACGATGTTTGCCATACTATCGTTCCAGGTTTCAAACCGAACCGGCCCGAATGAGCGGGCAATCGACCAGGCGAATTGCTTCTGGCTCACACCCTCCACATTCACAAAAATTCCCGAATCCCACATGAGAGCAAACTCGATTTCCCAAGGGGGAATGGGCTTACCCGTCTCAGTTGTCCGGTACTGACCAAACACGATTGAGGGCTGCATAAGCCCTGTCGTACTTCTCACAGAATGGAGCACGGCTCCGTTGTCCTGATAACTGATCTGTCCCACCGCGGAGGCCCGCATGCTCAGATTTCCACAGCTCCATGAGTAGATGGTCGGTGTGATAGGCATCCACCTAATCCCGGCGCGAATAGGTACCTACTGATATATCTTGTAGACGGAAAAGCCAACTGAGACGGCGATAACCCGAATTCCTATGAAGAATGGCTGGCTCCGAAGCCTGAGCTGCCCCCTCCTCCATCGGGATCGAGCATGGGAAGGATCCACGATGGGAATCCATTCTGCCTCTTGACATATCAGGACGGAGCGCTTCAGACAACAGCATAAGCTGCCGCGATTCTGCTCTCGAACGCAATGCGAATAATTCTCCTCGACACATCACAAGAAGAGGAAAAACTACCGATATGATTTCTTTTCAAGTATATTTTTTCGTATCAGCCTTCTCTGGGATCGGTCGTGCAGTTTAATTGGGGATACGGTTCGCGTGAACACCTTCCGCATCTCCACAAGAATACTCGCTACGGTCGGCATCTTGGTCGTTGTACTGCTCGTGGCGGAGATTCTTTTGCGGCTCGCGGACTATCCGCCCCCGATCCCATCAGGATGGGGCTGGGATCGATCCCCGAGGAGAGGACTCGCGGACACAGGCGACTCCGGCCAAAACGAATTGGGACTCCGAGGGAATTCCTTTTCCTACCGTGACGGCGACGTCGTTGTCTTACTTGTGGGCGACAGCAATGTGGAAGCAGCAGCAAGTAGCTGGGACAAGATGCCAGAGCGGTTGCTTGAAGCCCACCTCTCTAGCAGCCTCCCTTCTCGTTCGTTTAAGGTCTTCTCACTCGCCTCCTCTGGATGGGGTCAAGATCAACAGTTGTTGGCACTGGAAAGATATTTCAAGACGTACCGAGCCGATCTCGTGTTGATATGGGCACAGCCCGTAAACGATTTTTGGGAAAACACGTTTCCCGACAGGAACGAACACATTAAGCCAACGTTTTGGTTTGGTGGGCGGTCGCTCCAGGGTCCGTTCTTTCACGATGCAGTGTACCTAAGCCGTGTCCGTCTCTGGGATCTAGCCATTCGGGCGAAACTGCAATTCAGACACCGGAGCATCACACAACATGTCCTTAATGAATGGGTCACGCGTCTTCCGTCCGACGACAGAGCATTAAATGAAGCACGATCAGCTCACTGTGCGAACCTACCCGCTCTCGATCAACAGAACCTCGCCAAGGACATCTTTACCCTCTCGGATGAACGAAGGGTGATGGTTCGAACTAAAGAGGATGTCGAGCATAGCCGAAGCCACTTTTCGCCTTACATCCTACCACGTTCCGCCAAAGACGAGTATTTGATTGAGATCACACGCGCACTCATGGCCAGACTCAAAACGACGACTGAGGCACACCATGCGGCCTTCCGCGTGTTCTACCCGATACGACCAGACTTCGATGACCTCGGAAAGCGGGGAGTACGATGCATTGAATCACCCACCGGCAAACAGTTCGAAGCACAGTGGGATATGGTGAGTCTCCTCAGAAGCCTTGTAAATCGTCACGATCTCATTGAGGTTACGTTGCGGGGCGGAGAAGAGCTGTCCGTCGGTCCAACAGACCGCCACTTCAGCACCGCTGGAAATGACCAGGCCATGCAGCTCTTGGCTCAGGAACTTCTTCGCCAAGACCTCATTCAGCCGTAACGAGTTCGCCCCATCCGAACTCCTGTTGCCCCAGGAAAAACCTCCTGCAATTCGGTGAACGCACTGTAACTCTCGCTACTGCAATTGTCACCTTCGTAGCATCACAACTTCATTTATCTTCCATTTGGAAGCGCCGAGGAAGCCTCTCTCGCTATGACTCTATATGGCACTCGCTCTTCTACCTTAACTCGCCACTCTAGATAGTCGCAACAATACGTCAAGGAGATCTTGCTTCAGCGAACAATTCCCCGAAAGAGGAGCATGAGCCTCGCTCAGTACCCTCCATCCCCCTATTAGGGAAGCGCGCGACATGACATTGCCCTGATAGATTCATCACTCTGATGGAGGGTCCAATATGAGTACTGACACTGCCGGCAACGCTTCCAACCGTGAACTTCCGCTCATTTCGATCGACTCTCAAAAACAGTGCACCCACACTGCGTGCAAGGTCGGAAGCCCGGTCAATCTACCGACTACGAAACGATATAAGTATCGAATGATCGCATTGGCGTCGGTACACGCATACATCGCGTTCCATCTCATCTCATGGCACGTATTCGGGATTCAGATTTGGGGCAAAACCGCGATGATGGGGGTTCCTTCACTGGCCAAGGGAACCATCAATGCAGCATCGATAATGGTGGCATTGCTCTTGGTTTCCATATTGATCTGGGGACGAGCCTTTTGTGGTTGGGTTTGTCATATGCGAGGAGCGATTGAATTCGCCGATTGGATTTTGCGCAGGCTACAATTACGCCGGTATCTCGAGTTACGCGAGAATAATATCCTGGTCAATACACCGCATCGCTGGCTTCTGAGGATAGGGGCGCTCTTCGTCCTCCTCTTACCGGTTATCCTTTTGCTCCTGAAAGCAGGGTTCGCTCCGCAGGTCAATGTCATGTCACCGCCCCCTCTAGCTGATCTGCCTGGTTATGAGGGTAAAGCTTTCGCTCAAACTGCCCCATTCAATATTGATATTAGTCCTGCCTGGAATGATCTCCTGTTAGCTTTCGGTTTAGCACTGTTTATCCAGTTTACGATGAGCATCGTCCTGAATCTACGGTACGGGCAAGGGGCATTTTGTAGAGTTCTATGTCCTTATGCCCCGATGATGACACCGCTGATGAACATCTCCCCTATCCAATCTAAAATCACGCGCGTGGCGCAATGTACAGGCTGCCGCGATTGCAGCAACGCATGTCCGCAAGGCATTGATGTCAGTCGAGAGATCTTCCATTTTAACGGCAAGGTCATCAACCGCGAATGTATCAAATGCTACGCCTGCATCGATGCATGCGATGACAAAGTCCTCAAAGACACAGCCGCACCAGCCGTTCCTCAGACCGATAGGTTGAAACCGTATGAGAAGCGCCCCTGGCAGCGAGAGCTGATCAGAGAAGACGGGTATCAGACAAATGCCACACATATGCAGGTGTATGAACCGCTCGGACCAGTGGCTGATTTCCTATCCATCCTCGTTGCGCTAGTAGGAGGTGCAGTAACCTCAAAACTTGGTGGATTCTGGTTTTATCCTGGAGCGATCTTCACCTTCATTCTCTTTAGACAGTTCTGCATAGTGGGTGCCAAATGGCTAGAAACCATGAAGGCACAGCTGGCGAAAGGCGTGTGAGGAGCAGTACAGCGTGGGTGTGGTAGCAAAAACCTAACTGGAATTATTCAAAAGGAGGCACTAATGCGAGAATCACACGGAGTCAACATTCCAGCCGGTCATGGAAATGTTCAGGAACTAGTTATGTTCATAAAGGAGAGAAAATCGTACTGGCTAGCACCTGTCGTATTCGTATTGCTTCTGATCGCCACGCTGATCTACTTTGCGGAAGGTGCCGCCGTCGCCCCGTTTATTTACACGATCTTTTAGGTGGCGGTTTCAAGTTCCAAGTGCAACGGGTGAATGATGGCGCAGCTGCGCATAAACTTCCAGGGGCGTGGCAAAGTAATCGGGTAGGAGGGGCACTCACGTGCCCCGTCCTCCCACACCACCGTACGTACTCATCGTATACGGCGGTTTCCTGAGAAGTTGGAGCGACTCAAACTGCTGCATCAGACTCAATAAGTCCTGGACGTTGAACCACGCCACGGTCATCCCTTCTTTCACGGCAGAATGTTGCGAGGCCTTCCAGCAGCGACGGCATTGACAGGCCCCCGACCATGCCCGCTCGATGAGGACTCCCAAGGTGTGCAGAAAACGCGCGACAGTGTACGGTCGCTTCTTCTGCTTGAGCACATAGCATCGGAGGCGCCGCCGAATCCATTGGTCCAGCCCTCGGAAGACGGAGCCATACTTCTCATACCGGAAGTACCTCACCCATCCTGGAAGGCGTCCATTCAGATCGTGGATCACCCGCTCCACGCTCACCCCGCGTGTTCTCCGTGTGATCTGCCGGATGTGCTCCTTCACTCGCTCCAGGCTGTGGGAAGCGACCGCCAGTGTCCCGTCTTCTCGCAGGCGATACCCCAGAAACGGGCGTTCGTCCACAGGGGCCACGGCGCTCTTCTTCTCATTCACCTTGAGTTTGAGCCGCTGTTCAAGAAACCGAGTCACCGAGCGCTTCACCCGCCTGCCAGCCACCAACGTCCGCACATAGATGTTGCAGTCATCGGCATATCGGCAGAAGCGGTGCCCGTGTGTCTCCAATTCCTTATCCAGATCATCCAGCAAGAGGTTCGCCAGCAGCGGGAAGAGGGGACCGCCTTGTGGCGTCCGTTCGTCCCGCGTGATGCACACCCCTTAGCTGAACAGTCCGGCATGGAGAAATCGCCGGATGAGCCCGAGCAGGCAGGGGTCCCCCACATGTCGGGCGAGTCGGGCCATCAGCACATCGTGATTGACTCGAGCAAAGAACTGCTCCAGATCGAGGCCTGTCAAGTTTTCTGTGTAACTGATTGTGAATGACACTCTGGTCGGTACTCGATCTCCTCACAACATGGTGAATTGATTCAGGGCACGTTTCCATTCGGGAATCGGGACGGTCCAGTTCTTCGCAATCCGCTGCCTCCCGAGAGAGCGCACGTTGCGGATGGCGTCATCCGTTGGAAACGCTCCGCGCTTTTTGAGGATCTTCCGCAATGAGCAATTGAGGGATTCCATCGCGTTGGTGGTAGACATGACGTTCCGAATCTCGGGTGGATAATCAAAAAACACGGTCAGCCGATCCCAGTCCCGACGCCAACGGGTACGGCTGGTCGGATATTTCGCATCCCAGGTCTGGGCCACCTGGTCGAAGGCCGCTTCAGCTTCATTCAGTGTCGCGGCCCTAGAGATGGCTCTGCGATCGCGCGCCACGGCTCGCCGTTCTTTCCAAACCACATACCGCCGTGCTTGCCGGACTTTATGGACAATGCAGAGTTGGACGTGGGGTTGTGGAACGATGCTCTCCACGGCGTCAGGCAACCCGGTCAAGCCATCCACACAGGCCACGACACCATCGTTGACGCCCCGCTGCGTGAGCTCCGGGAAGACGACCAACCAAAATTCGCGCCTGCCGTGTCACTCACCCAGAGGCCGAACAATTCTTTTTCCCCGGTGAGCGTGACACCGAGGGCGACAGAGACGGCGTTCGTCTTGACGGCTCCTGCGTGCCGAGACTGCACGAATCAACCATCCCAAGAGAGACTGGGAGAGACGGTCTCCAAGGGCCGGCTCTGCCACAGGTGCACATCCTCCAACACAGCATCCGTGATCAGGGCAATGAGCGTGGGGGAGACCTCCGCCCCCTACAATTCTTCCAGATGGGGTTGACTCTCACGAGTGGTCATTCCCTGCGCATAGAGAGCCACCACCTTGTCGGCAAAGCCTTCGAGCCGCCGTTGCCGTGTCTTGGCCCCCGTGGGGTCAAACGTGCCCGCTCGATCGCGTGGCACGGCCAGCTCCAGGGGTCCTTGATCCGTTTCGACCGTGTTGGCACTCGTGTCATTACGGACATTGCCGTTTTGAGCCTGATGACGGGCATGCGGAACATACCCGAGCTGATTGGTCAGTCCCGCCGCCAGCGCACGTTCCACCACCCGTTTCGGTAACCCTTTCAACAACCCATGTTCCCCCAGAATAGCTTCCGGAGACTCACAGTCCTTTCGTAACTCATCAAGCCATGCATCCGTTGTTGTATTGGGCTTGGTCCTTATTCCTCCTTCAGAACATCACTCCGCGATGATAACCAATTACACAGTTCATCTTACAAGCTCTCTCACGTTCTTCGGCACTCAGGTGTCGGTACAAGCTCTTTGGCATGGCAACACCATAGCCCATCCGAGCTTGTAGTGTTGCACCTGGAGTTAGAACTCAAGGGTGATTAAGCCAGACCACGACGCGCCTACGAAGCTGGCACGTCGTAGGAAGGCGTCGATCGAAAATCTTGAATAATGTTCCACACTCGCAGGACATCGAGGATTAGTGTCGCGCCGTAGGCCGGACCATCATCTCGCTCCACGATGCTTCCCTGACTATCGTTCCACGTTTCGAACCGGCCGGCCCGAATGAGCCGGTAATCGACCAGGCGAATTGCTTCTGGCTGGCACCGATGGTGTTCGCAAAAATTCCCGATCCCACATGAAGGCAACCTCGATTTCTCAGGCAGGAATAGTTTCGCCATTGTCGGTCGTACGGTACTGGCAGAAGGCGATCGAGGGTTGCAGAGGATCGTGCACTCACGTCTCCCCATTCTCCGGAATACGGCGTCGGCGTGATCTGTAACCTTCGGATGCCGACGCGAAGAAACCCCTGTTGATAGATCGTGGGTATTCTATAGAACTCCTGTGCGTGGTACCGACCCGATTGTGGATGAGCCATAGAGAGTAACTCTCCGTTTTGATGAGCGATTCCCAACCTATAGCCAGCGCCTTCTCCCTCGACACACATTCTGATCCTATGCTAGCTTACGCATTCATTTTTACTGTTCACTTCATTCCACGAGAGAAGGCACGATCGTAGGACATGTTCAAGAAGATCTTAGTCGCTAATCGTGGTGAGATTGCCATGCGGATCATCCGCGCCTGCCGCGAATTGAACATCGCCACAGCAGCCATCTATTCCGAAGCGGATTCGACCGGGATCTATGTGAAGAAGGCGGACGAATCCTACCTCGTCGGGCCCGGGCCGGTGAAGGGGTTCTTGGATAGCAACCAGATCGTCGACTTGGCCAAACGGATCGGCGCCGATGCTGTCCATCCTGGGTACGGATTTCTTTCTGAAAATGCGGAGTTCGCTGAGCTCTGCCAGGCTTCCGGCATTACGTTCATCGGCCCTTCTACACACGCCATTACCTTGATGGGCAGCAAGGTTAAGGCGCGCGAGCTCGCCGAATCGGCCGGCATTCCGATCGTGCCCGGCACGGATGGCGCCATTACCAGTGTAAAAGAAGCCCTGATCTTCGCAAACAAAGCTGGTTACCCGGTCATGATCAAGGCGAGCGCCGGCGGTGGCGGCCGCGGGCTTCGCGTGGTCCGATCGGACGATGAGCTGCGAGAGAATATGGACGTCGCTTCGCGCGAGGCCGAAACTTCCTTCGGAGACGGCAGCGTCTTCATCGAAAAATATATCGAGCGGCCGCACCATATCGAGTTCCAAATACTGGGGGATCGCCACGGGAATATCATTCACTTGAATGAACGCGATTGTTCAATCCAGAGACGTCATCAGAAGTTGATTGAAATCGCACCGTCGTTGATTCTCACACCGAAGTTACGGGACGAGATGGGCAATGCCGCCATCGCCATTGCACGAGCGGTGAAGTACGACAACGCGGGAACCGTGGAGTTTCTGCTCGATCAAGAAGGCAAGTTCTACTTCATCGAGATGAATCCGCGCCTCCAAGTCGAACACACGGTGACGGAACAGATCACGGCCATCGATATCGTGCGAAATCAG
>PHGD01000062.1 GCA_011090425.1 Nitrospira sp. LK70
CGGACTCCTGAACGACCACGGGATTCAGATCAGTATGGATGGGACGGGGCGGTGGCGGGACAATGTCTTCGTCGAGCGGCTGTGGCGGAGTCTCAAATATGAGGAGGGCTATCTCCATGCCTACGAGACTGTCCGCAACGCCCAGGAAGGGGTGAACCGCTACATGACCCTCTATCATGAGATCAGGCCGCATCGCGCGCTTGACGGACGCACGCCCGATCGCGTGTACTGTGACAACCTGCCTGCACGGCCCATCGCCGCGTAGGCGCACACCGCCAGGTGCCACTTATGAACTGGCAGAAACTGTCCAAACAAGCGGAGCCACCTCTAATTGCTGTCTGATTGGGAAGACCAATTAGTAGTTACTCCTAGACACCGCAAATTTCAGAAGGCCCCACCTGCTTCTAGTGTCGCCATACTCTCAAGCGTTCGACTTTAATGATCGATTCCACCTTGTCTCTCATACAAGTATTATGCTAACTCATGGGAAGTGAATACTTACTCACTATGAATAAAGCAAGGACATTTCCTCGTCATCGGCATCAATCGTCACGAGCCTCAGGTCATGATCGACAGACCAGCTTGACCAGCGCTGCGACATCGTGGTTTGCCGCAAACGGCTTTACCGGAACGACCACCAAGCAAATCGCCAAGGCTGCCGGTGTCAGCCAAGCACTACTCTTCGAGCACTTTCCGACCAAGCAGGCACTATACACAGCAATTCTTGCAGAAAAGGCTCAATACTCCGAGTTGCGAGAAGCTGTCGAAGCCGCAACCAACAAACGAGATGATGAAAGGCTCTTTACATTGCTCGCCAGCTATCAGATCAAAAAAGGTGCAGATCCGACGATGCTTCGCCTGCTCCTGTCGAGTGCCTTGGAAGGGCATGAGCTGTCCACCATGTTTTTTTAGCAGCAGTATCGAGTCTTTCACGATCTTCTTGCCGGCTACATTCGGCGACGCATCGAAGATGGCGCTTTCCGTCCGGTCGATCCAATGTTTGTCGCCAAAGCGTTCTTCGGTATTATCCTCCACCATCGGCTCCTGCACGATGTTTTTGGGGTACCAATGCGCCTGTCCCATGAAGCATTGGTGGCCGAATATGTTTCTCTTTTCCTCAGCGGACTCGTTCGGCAGTCGGCGGACTCGTAGCTGAGAGACACCATCATGATACCACTCGTCCGACATCCGTTTCTGACGCTTGGGATCGTCATCTTTCTTGCGATCACGGTTCTCATAGTCTTTCGCTTGAGCACAGGTGCCAAAGCCGATACAAAGAAGTCTCGACTCATTACGGTAGGCGTCGTGTCCCCGCTACGACAGGATCTCGATATTCGTTTAGCCTACACAGCGGATATCTCACCCAATCAGGTCGTGAATATCTTTTCACGGGTCGACGGATACATCGCCAAACTGCATGTCGATAAGGGTGATTTTGTTAGGACAAACCAGTTACTCCTTGAAATCGATCATACCGATTATCGACATGCCGTCAATCAGGCACGAGCCAACCTTTCATCCGCCAAGGCGAGGGTCTCACAACAGGATGCGGCGGTCCGTAGCGCCAAGCTTACGTTCGATCGCATGCAGATTCTCATCAAGGAACAATTTGTCTCACAGCAAGATCTGGATAATGCGCAGGTCAACCTGGACGCTGCCAGAGCAGCACACGAAGCCCTGCAAGCACAGGTCAGCCAAATGGAGGTGGCACTGGCCCAGGCTGAGACTAGCTTGGCCTACTCTTACATCCGAGCCCCGTTTCCCGGCTATATCGCAGAACGAAATTTGGACATCGGAGCTTACGTAACCAGTGCAACTGCAAGCACCTCGACAATGTCGCGAGGCATCATGAGCCTGCACGACATCAATACGGTCCGTGTGCTGATCGAAGTCGTCGAGCGCGACATTCCGATGGTGAAGATTGGCCAAAAGGCTGAGCTCCGTGCCGAAGCGTATTCGGACCAGGTGTTCGAAGGAACCGTCACGCGTATCGTCCAGGCCTTGAATCGCTCGACACGTACTATGACAGTGGAAATCGACTTGCCTAATAGAGACCGCCGATTAAAAGGCGGAATGTTTGCCCGAGTCGAGGTCATGGTGACAACCCATCACCAAGCGTTACAGATTCCCATTGATGCCGTCAGTCGACTAGAAGATACGCAATATGTCTATATCGTCCGAGAGGGAAAAACCCAGCGAGTGAGTGTCGAGATCGGTGCCCATAACAGCAATCGAGTCGAAATTCTCAAGGGCTTAACCGGGGATGAACAGGTCGTCGTCTCCGGAAAAGATTTGGTGCAGGATGGGACGCCGGTACAAACCCAACCGCTTACGAAGTCGTGAGTGCTGAGAACTGCGTCCTGCGTCAAACTATGGATAAGCCGCAACCTGATTGGTGTCGGCAATCATAGACGGTTTTCCTACTCAGTACCCAGCACTCGCTACTCGGCACTATCGTTATGTGGCTGACCTTACTCGCATTGCGCAATCGCATCGGCATTCTGATGCTCTCGCTCGCGATGGTGGTATTGGGACTGACCTCTCTGCAGCGCTTGCCGGTTGATCTCTTTCCGCAAATCCAGGTTCCGGTGGCCTTCGTCGGAGTGATTTACAAAGGAGCGCCTCCTCTCGACATTGAGCAGAGCGTCGTCTACCCGATCGAAAAGGCCGTCAGTTCCGCGTCCAATGTCGAACATGTCGAATCATTCAGCAAACAGGGCATTGGAGCCGTGCAGATCTGGTTCAACTGGGGAGCCGACATCAACGTCGGTCAAATGGAGGTGATGCAGCGCATCACCCAGATTTTGAACAGCCTCCCACCAGGCATTCTGCAGCCCTTTATCGTTAAGTTCGACGTCTCCAATATACCGGTTTCGATCGTTTCGGTATCGAGCGATGGGCTGGACGAACGGGCGCTTTATGATCTCGCCTACAACACGATCGCCCCGCAGATTGAGCAGATCGCCAATGTTGCGGCGGCAACCGTCGAAGGAGGTAGGATCCGTCAGATCAATATCAACCTTGATCCGGCGCTCCTCAGTGCCCGTGGGCTCTCCATTCTCGACGTCGTGAAATCCGTCAAAGCCTCCAATTTGATTCTGCCTTCCGGCAATATCAAAGCCGGCAACCTTGACTACAATGTGTTTACGAACAATCAGTTTCGAACGGTCGAGCCGATCCAAGACGTGATCGTGAAGGTAAATCCGCAAGGCAACCCAGTCCGCGTTCGCGACGTCGGGACCGTAACCGACTCGTCTGATATCCAAACGAACATTGTTCACGCCGACGGAGCCAGATCCGTGTTTCTTCGTGTGAACAAGCAGCCGAGCGCCAACACCGTCGAGGTTGTGGATGCCCTACGTGCGGCCCTTCCCAAGCTGTTTGGTATCCCGGAGGGAGTAAAACTCGGCATTTCGTTCGATCAGTCGCTCTATATCCGCCAATCCATCCACAATCTGATTGAACAGGCCCTTCACGGCTCGCTATTGGCCGCAGCCGTAATCCTCATCTTCTTGCGCAACCTCACGAGCACCGTGATTATTTCCGTGGCCATTCCGCTCTCCATGCTCGTGACGTTTATCGTCCTCTATTTTACCGGTCAGACCCTTAACGTCTTCACGCTTGGCGGGCTCGCACTCGGGATTGGGCGACTGGTCGATGACTCAATCGTGGAGCTGGAGAACATTCAGCGCCATCTGAATACCAATTCCAGCCGGTGGATTAGCATCCTCGATGCCGCCCGGGAAGTAGCGATGCCGATCTTTGCGTCGACCGTCACGACGGTGGTGGTTTTCCTTCCGATGTTCTTCGTCGTCGGGATCGCGCGCCTGTTGTTGATACCATTGACCGTGACGATCGCGATTGCGCTTTTCACCTCTTTCTTAGTCTCTCGCACGGTCACACCGGCGCTTTGCTACAAATTCCTCAAACCTGAACAAGAGGCCTGGCAGTCAATGCCGAGCTGGTTCACCAACTTGATGGAGTAGAGCCGCAACCGGTATGAATCTCTCGATAGAAGTTACGAAGACTCTTTACGGTGGGTCCTGGGACATCGCCGAGCTTTTATCGTCTTGGTGTTGCTGCTCTTTGTTGGATCGCTCACGTTGGTTCCTCTGATCGGAACGGAATTCTTACCGGTTTCTGATGAGAGCCAGTTTCGCATCGTCCTACGAGCGCCGGTCGGTCAACGGGTCGAAAAGACCGAACAGCAGGTCTCAGAGGTTGAACGGGTGCTCCAAGCCAATATTCCCGCGGCCGAATTGGAAAAGATCGTTTCCAGTACAGGCGTCTTGTCGCAAGGCCGTTCGTCGCTCTTTAACCCCAATACAGGCCCTCATACGTCTTCGATTCAAGTGTACTTGGTCTCACCGGACAAACGGAACAGAACTCAAGTCGAGATCATGAACGAGATGCGTCCTAAGATCGTCAAGCTGTTTCCCGGGGTCTCGATGTATTTCGATCCCGGTGGTCTCGTCAAACGCGTCACGAGCTTTGGCTCTCAAAAGGCTGTTGATGTGGAAATCTATGGCTATGACTTCGACAACGCGAGAGATGTCATCGCTCGTGTCAAGGAGATCATGGAGCAAACTCCCGGCCTGGCGGATATTGAACCAAGTCGGGAAGAAAACTATCCAGAGGTCAACGTCACAGTCGATCGAGAGAAGGCGGCTCTGCTCGGCATCAGCGAAGCCGACGTGGCCAATACAGTCCTGTTTTCTCTGAACGGAAACGGCCAAACCGAGCCCATCATTTACACGGATCCGCAAAGCGGTAATGAATACTTCATCAGCGCCTGGCTCGCTGAGGAGCACCGAGGGAGTCTCACCGATCTGGAGAATGTTCTCCTCACCACCAAAGTCGGCGAGCCTGTCTTACTGAAGAATGTGGCTTCTCTCAAGTTGAACGCAGGCCCCGTGAAAGTCGATCGGAAGTATTTTCAGCGCGTGGTCCATATTACGGCCAATCCTATCAATCGACCTCTCGGTGATATCGCGGACGAGCTTGAATCCGCATTCGCGACACTCCAGCTGCCAGCCGGCTTCAGTATCAAGCTGGCAGGACAGATTCAGCAACAGCGCGATACTTTTCAAGGGTTGCAGTTTGCGATCATTCTGGCGCTTTTATTGGTCTACATGGTCATGGCCGCACAATTTAAGTCGCTTATCGACCCATTCATCATCATGTTTTCAGTGCCGATGGGTTTTCCCGGTGTCATTTTGATATTGTTCCTGACAGATACGACGCTGTCCACCACATCGATGATGGGTATCATCATGATGTTTGGGATCGTCGTTTCCAACGGTGTCCTGTTGGTCGATTACACCAACGTGCTGAGGCGCAGAGGAGAGTCACTTCACCGGGCAGTCGTGACCGCCGCACGAACGAGACTGCGCCCGATTCTCATGACCTCACTGGCCACGGTCTTCGGCCTTCTGCCCATGGCGATTGGCCTTGGAACCGGCGGCGAAACCAACGCTCCCCTGGCACGGGCGGTCGTCGGAGGGTTGAGCGTCTCAACACTCCTCACGTTATTTCTCGTTCCAACGATGTATGCGATTTTAGAAGAACGGTTCCCGAGAAGACTTGACTTGGAAGTGTGAGATCAACAGCAAGCTCAGGCCTGTGGAAGTTTCACTCGGGAGTAACGATCGTTAACTCTCAACAACGTTCGGGAACAAGGATTTCAGCTGCATAGCCAGCCCGATATCACCAGTGACTTGTAAACGCCCCGACATCGCCATCGTCATCCCGCTCAGCCGTCCATTCAGGACCCCGATGCAGTCTTCTCCAGTCATCGATAAGATCACATGCGGATCAGTATGAGTTCCATCCTTCACGACGCAGGTCCCATTGTACACCAGCAGATGGTACTGACCGCCTTGATGTCCTCGAAGGTCGAACTGGTAGACGGCATCAAGATCCTCAGCTGCATCTTTATCGAGTTTTGATGGAAGTGAGTCGAGCACTTCTTTGACAGTCGTGGTTTTCATGTCTTGACGGTACCTATGACATTGGATGGTTAAGGTCTTCGGGGGCGTTCTTCTCACCGAACGCCCCAGAAGCGAGGTCGATATGGACAAAAGTTCAATACCGGAGTGTGGCGGTCGCAACACTACGCCGAGCGCCGAAAAACTCCTTCGAAAACGACTCAACGACGGTGGGATCATATCCCTTGCAGCTGAAAATGTCGAGGTAGGCGTGATTGGTTTCATTGGCAAAATGGCCGCTGATCAATGAGGTTGAGATCAGCTGCACCATGGAGTAGCCGGCGACACGGCCTTCGCCGAAATTGACGACCTGGCATTTACCGTAGCGCTTCATGCCGATGAGCTCACAGAGCTCAACCACATAGCGCTTGATATGATTCGCATCACGTATAAGATCGGGATTGCAGTCGTGGAGATCAACAGCGGTGCAGAGCCCCCATGCCTTGCCGCTTCCCACCATGTCTTTGACAGGATGAGGAGAAGCCGCAGGGGCGTTGGATGGTAAGATCGTGGACTCGGAACTGGCCGAGGTACTCATAGGGGATTGATCCCTTTCTGTAAAAGGTTGTGTTGACAGGAACTCTCATGCGTGAACTATACCATAAATTCTCTTGCTACGAATAAGCGCTGAGAGGAATATTTTGGCTTTGAGGGGGTGGGGCACGCGGTTATCAGTCGGTTGACAAGGTCTCGGAGCTCAGGAACAATATGCCAATGTCATCCGCCTCCAACGTTTCCCGGACCGAGTTGCCCGATCGTTTCTGCACGTGGTGCAAGGTTCTCATGAGGAAGCGGCTAGTGGGCGGCAACCGGTTCATCCATTACACGTGCCCAAAATGCATCTTTCAGCACACCACTAGGCGTGGACCGGAACTTCGGACACCGCGTCGATAGCCTCTCTCCTGAATCTGGTAGTGCTGCTGAAACTCCGATGCTAATAATATTTCTCCCGATGGATGGGACAGAGCCCTTTGGCTTGGATGGTTGCCGTCACCTCCTTGATCATGTCGTTGTTGCCGCACAGATAGACGGCTGAATCTCGAACCGAAGTAACCTGTTCACGGATGAGACCGTTCACTCGCCCTTTGGCTCCGGTCCAAGTAGGTCCGGGCCGAGACAGGGTGATTACAAAGGAAAACTGCGGGTGACGCTCCGCCAAGGTCTGGAGCTCATCTTGGTAATACAAGTCGTGCTCATACCTCAGGCCCCAAATAAGCGTTACCGATTGAGTGCTACTTCGTTCGAGCTGCGTCAATAGCATGGACCGAAACGGGGCGATTCCCGTCCCGGTCGCCACCAAGAGGAGCCGTTTGGTCGGGTCCTCTCGTAAATAGAAAGAACCGGCTGGCCCTTTAAAGCTCACTGTGTTGCCTTCGCGAAGGCTGAAGAGGTAAGTCGAGCCAGGCCCACCCGGTACTAGGTTAAAGAGCAGCAGCACCCGATCCGAGATCAAGGGAGGTGAGGCAATGGAATAGGGCCTTGTGGCCGGGTGCGGATATCCTTCCCTTGGCACGTCAAATGAGATAAATTGCCCTGCCTTAAAGATGATCTCTTTGGGTTCGCAGAGTGTGAGCTCTAGCTCGCGGACATCCTGTGTCAAATCCCTGACCCGACTCACCTTAGCCAGAAAGAGTCCCATTGTCGTCCTGTCCCCTGCCTTATCCTATAAGATTTTTCTTTACCGTAACACATACGCTCATTCATATCCGGGAAATGCCGATGTGTTGTTCTTTGCCGGCTCGCCATCCTCTTCCTCGGATGCGAGGGCACCGACGCCAAACTGTGTGGAATGGGCGGTACGGACCAGCCGGATTCCTTTTCAGAAGCGAATCAGGCTACCGGATGGCTTGAACTTGGACATTCCCCGTAGCTCGCTACGGGGTTCTTCTCTGTTTCCAGAGATCTTAGAAACTGAGTTCTATGATACCCCGCAGCTTGCTGCGGGGAGCTTCAGTGTGCCGGGCATGTTGAACAGCTTGAGGGTGAAAGTCCCTTCCTCAACCTGATGGAGGTGAAGGGGTAGCGAAGCGCAAGGGCACAGTTCGTGAGGGCGTGTCTAAAGGAAGCGTGGAGCAAACCTGCGCGCCGACGAACAGGAACCGGATACGAGGCGCGAGCGCCGGACGAGCATGCTGGAGAGTGCGAAGTCCAGTTCCATCAAGGGCGTAAGACGTAGATCCGGCGGCGGTGCAGGGAAGGCGGTTCAACTGACCCCGGGAGATCTGTGCCGTGTCTCGGCAGCGAGACTGAGGGAGTCGAGAGACTCCTGAGCGCGACACAGAAGTCAGCAGACGGCATAGTAGAGGCGAAGGCCTCGAAGGCCGGAACGGCCCCCCTCAGCAGAGGGTGTAAGGGAGCGACCAGTAGGGCGTGTGACCTATTCGGTGAAGCATGGCAGAACACCAACTTCAGTTGGTCTTCATGGCAGGGACAACGGGTGAAGCCCCACGGCCCGGCCAGTCAAGGGCTGAATCACCGAACGCGGGACACGGAACCGAACGTCCGTTGTGTACCGAGCGTGTGATGGAGGAGATGGTTCATGAGGAGAATGTGACGCGGGCCATCAGACAGGTCCGACGAAACCACGGTAGTCCGGGAGTTGACGGGATGACCGTGGCCGCCCTGGGAGATTATCTTTCCAGGTACTGGGGGACGATCAAGCAGGCCCTTCTGGAGGGCCGCTACCGACCGAAACCGGTGAAACGAGTCGAGATTCCCAAACCGGATGGAGGGGTGAGAACGCTGGGCATCCCCACGGTCGTAGATCGCTTTGTCCAGCAATTGGTCTTGCAGGTCCTGCAACGGAAGTGGGATCCAACGTTTTCCGAGCACAGCTACGGGTTCAGGCCAGGCCGGTCAGCGCAGCAGGCGGTCGCTCAAGCGCAGCAGTATATTGCGGAGGGATACGGCACGGTCGTGGACATCGATCTGGAGAAATTCTTTGACCGGGTCCACCACGATCGATTGATGAGCCGAATCGCTACGCGGGTGGCCGACAAGCGGGTGTTGATACTGATCCGGGCCTATCTCAACGCGGGTGTCATGGAACACGGGCTCGTCAGTCCCACGGAGGAGGGGACCCCGCAAGGGGGGCCGCTCTCTCCGTTGCTGAGCAATATTGTGTTGGATGCCCTGGATCGGGAGCTGGAGCAGCGCGTGATGAAGAGCATCACCACCTTCATTGAACAGCGACTCAAGCTCACCGTGAACCGGGTGAAGAGCGCGGTCGCTCAGCCCAAGGAACGGCCACTTCTGGGATTCAGCTTCACGAGTGGACCGGAGATCAAGCGGAGGATCGCGCCTCACGCGCTGGTTCGCTTCAAGAAGCGGGTTCGGACATTGACGAATCGGAACCGAGGGCGGAGTTTGGAGCAGGTGGTGGAGCACCTCGCGTCCTATCTGAACGGGTGGGGCGGGTACTTTGGGTTCTGCCAGACACGCTCCGTCCTTCAAAACCTCGACTCATGGATCAGCCGGCGGTTGCGGTGTGTGCTCTGGAAACAGTGGAAAACTCCACGTCGCCGGATCGCGGAATTGAACCGTCGAGGAGCCCACGGCAACGAAGCCGTGTCGACGGCGATGAGCAGTCATGGTCCTTGGCGACTCAGCCACAGCAGAGCCGCTCAAGTCGCGTTGCCCACGACCTACTTCAACGCGCTTGGACTGCCTCGATTGGACGCCATGGTATGCAGATAACCAGCCGAACCGCCGTGTACGGACCCGTACGCACGGTGGTGTGACAGGGACAGCCCGTGAGGGCTTACCTATGTCGATTTATCTCTCCAACATAAATTTTCTGTTGAGGAAGCGGAGCTGGGCGCGGCTTGCCGTGGCGGTATGCTCGGCCACCTTACTAACCGCGAGAAAAATTGCTCTGGACCTGCTCGTCGAGAATATGGGTCAATCGTTCTCGATCCGCAGGGCTGATTGCAATAATTTTCGCCCCTAATTTAGGTTTACGCACGTGAATGACTTCCAATTCGCAGGTCAAGGACCTCCCATGCTCAAGATCTATCCCCAGTTGAAGCACATCGCCGCTCCTCACGAACAGACGGCTTTCTAGACGGACGCCGGACTCGCTGACGTCGAGCACCTTGCACGGAGCCGAGAGCGATCCGCGCTGCAACCGACCGACACGGCCGACATCGAGACGCGAGTGCTTACGCTTGAAACCCATAGTCGCTCCTCTTATTTCCCGCATCATAGCAGGAGGATGAATCTTGCTGAAGCGATTGCAAAAATGCCTACAGCTTTCCACCGAGCAAGGCACGCACCTGTTCCATACGTCTGCGGTTAACACCAAGATCGCTGTGGCCTATGCGGGAAGCAGAGCGAAAGTGAATGGTCTTCGTGGTCTCATCGAAGAGAAACTCCACGTCATCGACGAAGCGGAGCAGCAGGCTGGTGAACTCGTAGTGGAGATAGCACTCGTCCTCATCGACGAGCTTGGTCCGAGGCAATGTTGTGAGCATCGTTTTCAACGCCTCTTTCGCTTCCGCGCGAGCTTTCGTGTACCGGAACGGCGCGATGGTGTGGCTCTCATCAGTGGCCTGCGTCGAGACGCAATTAGGGCTGGAAGGGCAAGGTGAAAGCATGTGCTGACTCATGTGGCCCGCACTGTACCCGCTTCCATCACCGCGCGCAACCAAATCTCTGCAACGACTACGGCATGATGATGGTCAATAGGAGATACTCGTCAGCGTCGGTATTGTCTCAGCCGGGCCCACCACCTCTACCGAGACTCGTCCGATAATACGCCCGTCTTGGGATTCGACATCGACCCGCAAATCGCCCGGATCAAGGCGCTGCTTGAAGCTATAGGCTCGATAGCCGCCTTCGCGCCCCCCCGAGATCTTGATGGGAATTCTATCAGCATGGATGAACGGTCGCTCGCTGTTCTGGCGGAAGTACCAATGGTGGTAAATGGTCGTATTGAGATCGACCGGTGCAAAGACGGCGGTGAAGCAATAGATCGGCTGGTTTGAAGGATAGGTCGTATCCGAACGTTTCCAGAACTCATACCACTGCTTCTCAAACGCCAGTTCGAACTGATCTCCGGCTCGCTTGACGTCATGATAGATTCCACCAAATTTGAGCGACAGCGGCACGGGCGGGATCCAATTCAGAAAATAGAATCCGACCAGCATGCCGATCAGTGCTGCGGCGGGAACGGTCACACCGATTGCTTCGCCTCGCGACCGGTCCTGATTATTACGATAGATCAGCTGAGTCACCCGCAAGATGACCGCTACGCTCACGATCGCTCCAATCACAAAAACCGCAGCATTCATGTAGCCGGTCATCACTGGAAAAAAGAACGTGAAGAACGCAAAACAGACCACTGCATAGAGGCTGATCAGCAGCCGAAGATTTGAGAGTCGGTCGCGCAAAAACTCGTTGGCTACCAAGAGCATGATAAGCAAGGCAAAGAAGACCGCCGTGCCGGTGAACGTGGCGCTTCGCGAGTAAAAGATTGTATAGGCACTGAAGAGCCCACCCAACAAGAACTGACTCGCCATGGGATAGTAGGGACGGCTCTCCAACACCCAACGCATGAAGGGAGAACATGATGCGAGCTGTGCACGATCAGGTGGGGGCTCAATTCCCAATCGTCCCGTCAGTACGATCAACGCACCCAGTAACGTCAGATACAGCATCAGCACGAGGTTATCCAAAAGCCGATCGATGCGTGTGAGGGTGAGCGTGTCGTAGATCACACCAGAAAGAAAGAACACGGCCGGCATGAACGGTTTCGCAAGCGTGGATTGGATCTTCGCGAGCGGACTCATGTCACCACCGTGCGAAATTGTCGGGAATTGATCGATGGAAATTTGGTTTCACGGGACCGGGTTGATCGGCTGCGCCCCTGAACAATACGAGCTTCTTGATGGTGGCTCACACGAACGCCGGTAAGGGGGCATAGACGACGGGGTGACCAATCAACCGCTCCAACCACGGCGCCATCGCCGCTTCGGGGAGCGGAGCGTAATTGAGGCGTGCTTCGATCTTGAACTGCCCATTGATTCCGACGATGCCGATGATCGCGGAGGCATCCTCAGCCTCAGGCAACAGCGCACGCATTTGAAATTCGCAGAGTGTGGTGTACAGGAGACCGTGGGGTCGAATCGCATTCTGCACCTCCGGCAAATCATCCAGCGGGCAGTGGACAGAACAACGATACACAAGCCGCGCTCCCGGTTCGATTCCCTGGAAATCCGCCAAGGCTCCTTCTGAGAACCCTGTGAGGTAAACACGAACTCCGGCCGGTTCTGGTTGGAACGTCTCCGCAAGCTTGCTGGCCGGTACGAGGAATTCAAACGAATCGGATGAGTTGTACTCGAACTGGCAGGGGCCAAACGCATCGGGCCAAGAGCAGAAGAACGGAATGGAAGCATCGGAAGGTCGGACGATCACCACGTTCTTCTCCACATGGGTCTCGATCGGCAGGTCCAACACGGTGATCGCGTCGAGGAAGGCTGCTCGTCTCTCATCCAACCAGCTGGTTCGATCGGCATCCCCGCGAGTTTCGCCGGGCGTGATGACGACCTGAGTCTGGAGGCGAACCCGGATGAACGAATGGGCATGCCGAAACCCAATCCAGAACATGGCACGCTGATCATGAAGCTGCAGGATTTCCCGAATTCGCCAGGGATGGCTGATGGAGCAATAGGTGCCGATATTTTGATGGCGCTGGTAGACCGTATGGTAGGCTCCCGATAGCAGAAAGAAATCCCCGCGCCATCGTTCCCGTACGTGGATCAGCGTGACGTCTTCCGTGGTCCACGGATCAAGCTGATCGAAGTCGTCGACCGACCCGACCGTCCATTCCTCCACATAGCAGATCACGTCGCTGGCGGGCGAGACCGGCTTTAACCCGAGTGCGGCGAGCCGGTCCCCCACGGCAAGCGCATGACCGAAGCTCAAGGACGCCGTTGTTTCCCATCGCCGCTCACGCACCGTGAGAGATCCTTCAAGACAGATTGAGGTTATCGCCAACTTTCAGAAGCTCAGTGCCCCTCTCCCCACGAGGCTGCCAGGGGTCACTGTTGCGGGAGACGCCGTGCCGGCCGTAACGCCTTGTTGTCAATCGTCGTGTCGGCGATCAGCCGATCCAGTCCGTCTCGTATGGTCACCGCCAATTGTTCTCGCATATCGTCATCACCGAACCAAAACACAGTTCGACTCCGCCCCCCTTCAATGGTGCGGATGGTCGTGCTTCGATCGACGAGGTTCCGGGCCTGAATTGTAAACCGACTGCTGGTGTCGATCACGGTGGAAAAGACGCGGCTCTTTGCGGTAGCGGAGAAATCTTTCACTTGTCCGCTGATGACAATATCGGCATCCGTTGCCGATCCCGGCGAGGCCACACGCACATCCCATACCCGATCTCGCCACCCGCGAGTTCTTAAGCGATCGGCGAGTCGCTGAGTGATCAAGGCCGCAAGCCCATCACCCGACACATCGAAATACGTGGTTCCTCCCCAGAGATGAGTCCGCGTCCCCACACGGCTCTTGTCCGCCCGTCGATCGTCAAACGGTTCGACGGCGATCTTGATCGGATCGATGTCGGTCAACTGCACCAGAGGTGGCTTCTCGCGCAAATCCAGATGACGCACCTGTCCTGTTCCTCTACAGCCGGCCAACATAGTCACCATCATGATGACACAGACCAGAACTCGTAATGACGATTGCTTCACGGGCTCCTCCCTGTCAAAGTTCAAAAAGAATGGCGGCCCAGTCTACCCAAGTTCGGCGCCGGAGACAATTAGGATAAAAAAGTTAAGGGGTGACGAGGGGGTGCATTGACCGAAAAGTTTCGCATGCCACCTGAGCCAGCTGTCCCTCCCGTACTCGTGGGTCGCTCAAGGGCACATAGCGAACGACTTTCAAGAACGATCGTTCTGCCAGCACGGCAGCGATCTGGGCCTTGCGGTCATGGGTGATCGGCAGCGCATAGCCTTCTCCACGTTTCCACTCCCATAACGACGGTGCCAGAGAAAGTTCCAGGTCTCTTCCTGCGAGCTGGTGAAATCGGCCAAGCAGCTGACGCTTGTATCGTCGGATCTCCGAACCTTCCAGCAAGAGCGCATAGGCCACGTGGTGTCCCCACCAGACCAGCGTACGGAACGTGAACTTGTTCCCGCCGGAGAAGTGTTTCGGGCAATCAAGGTATTGATAGGGGAAATCCTCCAGATGCTCGCCTTTTACCAGCTGATGGATGTGTGGATCGAAATCGGGCGGGACGACGAGCGACAGACCTACCAACTCATGCCGTAATGCCCTGAGTGTCGCCTCAAGCATCGTTCGTATTTTGGTCGTGATCGCAGCCCTTTTCGGAAAGAACTGTGCGTCGGCCAGCAGCGCGGTCTCTTCTTCGGTAAACACAATGGACTGGGCCATCATGACATAGGAGACGAGGGAATGATTCGTATCTGTCGGAACCGTCCGGCTATTTGTGGCGTGTTTCAAATGCCGAGACCATCAGCTCGTACTGCCGTCGGCAGTCGGCACAGCGCAACCGCACGAGATCCTGAAACACATCCATTTCACGAAGCGACAGCGAGGTATGATGTGTCGAGATACAAGTTTTAAGGAGCGCCTCACCGTGCTGTTCATCCTGCGGTGCGTCCTCTTCGGCCCTTCGTGACGCCGAGGGCTCTTTTGAACTGACCGTGGCAACCGTTAGATAATGGGCCGACTTGCATGAGCTACAAGAAAGCACCACCGCACGCTCGTCCGTCATTCGCTTGATGGTCACACATAGGGGATGGACCGACCAGCACTGTTGCAGAAACGCCCCGCTACGGATGACCTGCGCCATGATCCTCCCGATGAGCCGCGAGACGGATGGAAGACGCCTCGCCAACGTTCAAGAATCACACAGGAGTAGCAGAGAATTCAGAGCATGGCTCCCACAGGCGCCCCATCTTTCTTCGGAGAAGGAGAGGCGGCCCCCTCCTGGATCGAACGACAGGTTTTGCACACCCGCGGTCGTGCTTTTAAGAAGGAGACCTTCCCACTGGCAAGACAACTGTAATGAACAAATTCGTCACAGACCGTGCAACGAGACCAGCCTCCTCGGAGCATCGTCTTGTCCCGATAAAGGTCTTCTCGGCACACCCTGCAAAGGCGCGGCTCGATCGGAAGCGTCATCGGCTCCCACTCACCGCCGGCTTTTCGAATACTCATGGGGGGCGAGTATACGGGCCGGTCGGCCTAAAAACAAGACGGCGTCGCAATCCTTGACAGGCCTCCGACAAAGCTCTAGGCTTCAATCATCGAACACATATCGTCATGGACAAACCGTTTCGCCACCGAGCTGTTATCGAAGAATTCAAACGGAGGATCGAGCAGCGCCATCCTCATGAACTGGTTCGCCTCGTGGTCTTTGGATCACAGGCACGCGGAGAGGCCAGATCGGATTCAGATATAGACGTGTTGGTCATCGTTCATTCTCAGGACTGGAAGCTCGGCGATACCATCCGCGACCTCGGGTACGAACTGGAGATCGAGCACGGGCTGGTTCTATCCATCCAGGTCATGAGCCAGCAACAGTACAGCGAACGAGCGGCGCTCGGGTCCACCTTCCTGAAGAATGTGGAGAGAGAAGGCTTGGCGGTATGACCGAACCCTCCCGGCTTGAGGAGGTCCAAGCCGAGCTTTCCCGTGCTGCCCGATCGCTACAAGCCGCGCAATCACTGCTTGATCAGAACTTCCTCGAAGATTCCCTCTCCCGCGCCTATTACGCGATTCTTCACGCAGCTCGTGCTGCCTTACTCGCCGGAGGGATTCATGTTTCATCGCATCGATCGGTCCGCCGTCTGTTCGGCTTCCACCTCATCAAGACTGCAAAGCTGGACGTTCGGCTCGCGAAAATTCTTGCCGAAGAGCAGGATGATCGATTTCTGGCCGATTATGACGCATGGTTTCATCCCGAGCGCGAGCGTGCTGAAAAGCGTGTAAAGGAAGCCGCCGAGTTTCTCAGCGCCATTGACGCATTTCTCAAACGCTGACCCGATACAAGTTGGGTACACGATAATCAGCGGCTCCGCCGAAAAGTGTCAATTGGACTACAGGGCAAGGCCAGCGGTTTCTCCCATGAGGTGTGATCCGAGAAAGGGCAATAATTCAACCGTTCTTGATAAAGCCGAGGGCTGTCGGCTATGCAGATTGCTTGATGAGATACGCGTGGGTCATATCGCGTTGAGTCACAGGACGGAGGGATGAAGCGTCTACCATGGCGATGGCCGCGGTCTCGCCAGGGAGCGTGAGGAAAACGCATCGTTTCCACGGTGGACATGGATCGCCGTCCCCACATCACCGGCTTTCAATCTTACCGTTGCCAGGTCGTTCGTCAGAATCACACGTGGATGCTCTTTGATCATCGTGGCCACTCAAGTGGATGCGCTGTAATCAATCGTGAGCTATGACTGCTCGCCTCGCTCCGTACCATGCACAGAACAAGATGTGACCCCGATTTTAGAATTCGAATTCATCACCTGATGCCACTGTCGGAGGTGCTTCAGACCGGGCGATCGTGTCTTTCCGTTGAACAGGTAGTTGCCGAGTACGCCGTAGAGATTGTAATCGACGAACAGCGATCGATCCCCGAGGAGAAACGGCGAACTCGCCAGCATGCTGTCGATCGGCTTCAAGAGTTCCGCAAACTAAGCGCACAGATACCGTCGGTGGGTGGTCCATTCTCGGACGCATCCTCTTCCGAATTTCCGCTCCTTGTGGCGAATGAGCATCGTCCGTTCGATGAGGGGGCGGGTTGGAATCACATACGTATCGTTCACTTTGAAACCTACCGATTCCAAATCATTCTCAATATAGCGTGAGAGAATCAGCTGCAGTCCATCGAGGTTTTTCGGAAACAGGTTAAGCCGGTAACGCCGATCCACGTAACGCGCAACTTCCTGTCCGAAATCCGTGAGGTCACAGATGGCGTGCTTCCCGTCGATCAAGCAGGGCACCGTATGACCCTGCCCCTTTGTCGCTTTGATGATCGGAGCTCGATCATGGTAGGCGATATTGTGGAGCCGAAACGGAATACGATGGCGTGTCAGGATGTGCCCGATCGTGATGCAGAAGGGAGACCAAGGAAACTGAATGAGGGTGAGCATGGAGTTTATATGACGCAAGCGAAGCGAAACCGCAAGCGCCGATGCGCGGCTCAGCAGCTGCGAATACTTGTGGAGAACGAAATCAGCAAGGTCAGTGAGATCATTTGAATCCGCTGGCGATCAGAATCAGCCATCGCACGGAGGTAGTAGTTTCTTATTGGAAGGTAAATCAAATGGGACTAGCTCTATGGTAGACGCGTGACGGGAAGCTGGCACCGAGTAATCTTGCTAATCTTTTGCGATTCCAAAAGCACAGATCTCTTTGCAAAGCTTCTCCAGATCTGGGGACTTTTTTCCTTTATCCCATGCAAGGGATAGAACCGTCCCGATGTACAGCATATTCTTCTGCATGTTGCCCGTATGGCCGTACATCTTGTCTGCTTTTTCACAAAACTTTGCCCAATCCTTTTCCCCGATGTCCGCTTTCGCTATAGAACCGATCTCCGACTGCCACATGACCACATTAATCTCCCAGAAATCTGTTTCTGGAAATGGGGTGGGGTCCTTGATACCACATAGGCGCAGGATAGCCTTGTTATCATTTTCGTGCTTTGTGCGACTTCCATTCTTGTCAGGTTTGTCCCCATCTGAATCAAATACGACAAAGGTGGGAATATTAAAGAGCTTTGCTATAGCAACTGTCTGGACCATGGCACTTTTGGGGCCTGCCGGTACAATGTGGCAACCTGACTTCCTGTATTCGTCAATGAGGCCAAGAAGGTTCAAGTAGGTGGCGATGTACCCGAGATCCTCTAGCCCTTCTACCAGGATGAGGCGAGGAGTAAAAAACATTTCACCCAACGAAGGCTGTAGAGATTGCTGAAGTTTAGCTAATGATCCGACGGAAGCAACGGGCTTTTCTCCTGTGACCTCAGCAATCTTGGTTGAAACTTGTTCATAGGTGACCCAAGATGGTTTTGAACTTTTATCCTCTTGACGAATCAGGCGAACGTCTTCGAAGGTTTCTCCAGTCACAAACAGTGGGCTATGGGTACAGATAAAAATCTGAGAGTTCCCTTTGCTTAGTTTTTTCAAGACATTAAAGAGGTGGCGTGCTTGCGGGGGGTGTTGATATAGCTCAGGCTCCTCAATGCTAAGGAGTAATCTCGGGCCTCCAAAGTCATCTGTCCCAGATAACTCTTGCAGGAGTGCAAGGAAGTAGGATCTTTGGAGTCCGTGCCCAAAACGCGCTAACTCTCCCTGAAATGTCCCCTCGCTAGCAACAATATGAGCCCAAGGCTCATCAAGCTTGACCGATTTTTCGGGGTCCTGCTGCCATTCTAGTTGTAATTTCGCCTGCGGGTGTGACCAGTCTGCAAGGCGTTTGGTAAGCGTCACAGAGATGTCGTTCAGAACGCTCTGATTTTCGTCAAGTAAGCTTTGGTACTGTTTTTGTGTCTGTTCTCGAAGGGCCCTAACCTTTTCTGAGAAGTTAACTTTTGCACGAACCGTCCGAGCCAAGAGTTTTCCTAAGGCAGTATTCTTTCCCTCTGTTTGCTCATCAGTGACCCTCTTTACCGCCGGTATGTGAACCCATTGTATAAATTTCTCCAGTCGATTGGCTCCTTTTGAGACACCGTAGAATTGGTCCTCGCTAGGAATAAGGACAAGTTTCTCAACATTCGTGCTCTCAAAATCTCTCAGGTTCTGGACCATCGAATCCTTTGTTCCCGGTGAAGGCAATTCAGCGAAAGTTGCGCGAAGAGTTTCATAGATCCCCTTAAGCTCGGTCACCTTAGCGTTGTCTCCCAACGCCCTGAAGAACGGTTTGAACTCCGCCATACCCAACCGCTGCCCATACTGTTTTACTTCGGCCTTACGTGTAGTCTTGTCATGAACGGCTATAGCGGAAATGACGAGTTGCCCTTGCCTATAGTAGTCTTTGAACTCGGCCTGAGCGTCTTCGTTTAGATCGCCAAAAGTCACAGTAATTTCTATTGGTGTTTCGGTTTGTTTGTGATGAAAGTCTTCTTCTTGGAGAAAGGAAAGATCAGTCGATGATCCTTCAGATTCGCGGAAGAACACATTGAGCGCGCAGAGCACATTGGACTTCCCTGCTCCATTGGCCCCAATCAGGCAGTTATACTCAGAGAAGGGGATTGTCTCGTCGTTGAATGAGCGGAAGTTCTTAATCCTGATTGACTTAACTCGCATTATTTTTGAACCCAGCTATTTTTCGTGATTTCTACGCAAGTCGTGCTTGCTCCAAATTTAAGCAGCGCCCGGTCTCTCGATCTTTGAAGCACTTGACCGTACTGCTTCTTCGATGGTGGAGAGGGCATCCCTAACTTCATCTCTGAGCTTTTCAGCTTCATCCTTTATCGAATCAGCCCCAGATCTTACGTCTGTCAAATACCGATTGATGTTCTTGACTCGGTCTAATGCTGTGCGGATCCTTTGGGCTTGAGCAACAATCGAAGAGGCATTGACCTCAGGGGCTGTCGAACGAAGTTCCTCAAGACGTTCTTGGGCGGCAAGGAATCGAATTGCAGTGAGAAGGTGTTCATCCGTACAGGCAATCCATGGGCCTTGCTCGCATTGACCCTCCGACCATTCACCGATTTCTTTAGCTAATCCATGAATGTTGCGACTCAGATACACGCCACTCGTCACTGTGCGTTCGGCCATTGCCGCTGAGAGATCATCGGAAATCTGCTTTCTCCCTTTTGGCGATTGCCGGTCACGGATTTCAATGACAGTTTTGATCCGAGTGCTTACAAAGGAGGTTATGGGAAATGTTATCAGGACATCTCCAGGCCTGTTATCGCTTCCAACATGTTCAATCTCTGCCCCTACAGATTGAGCCCATTCCTGAAGTCGTACTATTACCTCTTCCTCATAAGTCGCACCCTTCACTGCAGTATTAGCGAGAGCCTCTTCAGCAGAAGTTTGCCCCCTCACTTCCAGGCTTAACTTAGAGACTTCGTCTGCTAAGGGCTTTACAGATTCCGTCACTACAGACTTAACAGCTTTTGCCAAGGTGCCATCCTCTGTTGTGATTCGGCTAAGCGCCGACTCAATGGCCCCTTGAACCGAGTCGCTTCTCTTGGGATCGAGCATCTCCCTAAGTGACTTTAAAGCCTTACCAAGAGTCGTTGTCTCTTTAGTGGGATCGACCTCCTGTGAGAGTAAGATTTTCACTTCGTTGACTTTGTCGAGTAGTGCCTTCGAAGTGTCGTTCACAATTAGTTTCACAGGGGCAAGCACCTGTCCCTCGTCAACTCCAACTTTACCGATCAACGCAGATTCAACTCTTTCGGGAATCGATTGTGAGGTTTTCTCAAACTGGAGGAGGAGAGAATCCATTTGTCGTCTGACAAATTCTGTGTCCTGCCTTGTCTGTGTTCGCTCAATACAGAAAACTCCAACCTCAACTGCTCTGACCAATGACTGCTCACGTTCGCCTTCCGGAATGGCCTTCAGATAATCGGAAACATCCTTACTATGTATTTCAAGATGGATGATGTGGATTGTGCTGTCAGATATTTCGATTTTATGTTCAGCCATGGTTCCCTCTATCGCGGAGTCGGTGACTATCGGCCAGAAGCGTAACATAATCTTGAATTGAGAGGCTAAGAGCTGATGCACTAAACATCGGTTGACAGAACAGGATGCTCGGTTCTAGAAAAGCCAACTTCGGGTACCCATCCTTTTCCGCGGGTATGTTAGGACGCCGCGCATGAACGCGACGGTGAATCTGCTCCGGGTATTACTCTCAATCCTTGGGGCACTTGCGCTTGCCCACGAATGGGTGCCATTAATCCCTACGAAAAAGTGAACAGTCTCTGGCTGGTTGTGGCGGCTGCTTGCATCTATGTCCTCGCCTATCGGTTCTATGGCCGATGCCTGGCGAAGGAATTAGGGGCGCGGCTATTTGCCTTCGCCTGCATCGGGCTTGGTGGCTTGTGATATTCCAAGCCATCGGAGCGCGTCTTCAGGCCTGTCGAAGGTCTTGAGAAGTATGCCACGGTTCACTGCAACGGTTTCGCCGAACCTCCGCTGGTCAAGCACTGGTTCTTTTAGTACGTAGGCGAATTGTGTGGAAGGGGATACGCCCCGTTGAGCAAAGTCCCTGATCGTGTGCGCGACGAATTCGCCGTAATAAAAGCGTTCCATGGTTGCGGGTTTCCCGACGAGCTTCCGGCCATCAAAGATCACTTTCTTGGTATTGTGTCGTGCAACAGCCTCAAGGATTTCTACAAAGTTCCGTTTCGCCTCTGTTAATGAAAACTTCCCCATTGCCTCTACGGTGAGGAGGCCAGATTCAAAGCGCATCGCGGATAGCATGCCCATGAGATCAGCGGTCTTTCCTGCCAACGATTGGTAAGGATCCGGCGCGCGATGGGGCGTGCGGAGGGCTCTCGGCGTCAGCCGCAGGCCGCGAGCGCCGTGCGGCTGCGATGTCAGATTGCGAGGCATCCGGTTGGATCATAGCGAAGATGTCCGACTGATTACCAAGAGCAGAGGCATTTGTCACCATACCGAGTGATGCCGTCTTTGGCAACCTACGTATAGGGGATCAGCGTACAGGCTCGGATGGTTGTGGTACTATGCCCAGCATGAACGCGGCGGTGAATCTGCTCTGGGTGTTGCTCTCCGTCCTCGGCGCGCTCGCGCTTGCCCACGTTGTCGGTGTTGTTAATCCCTCTGAGAAGGTGAACGGGCTCTGGCTGGTCGTTGCAGCTGCTTGCATCTATGTGCTGGCCTATCGGTTCTATGGTAGATGGTTGGCGAAGCAAGTCGTTGGACTGAACGATCAGCATGTAACGCCGGCGGTGCGGTTGAACGACGGCGTGAATTTTCACCCCACTAACAAGGTTGTCCTCTTCGGCCACCACTTTGCGGCGATTGCGGGAGCCGGGCCCTTGCTCGGTCCGGTGCTTGCCGCACAGTTTGGATTTATGCCGGGTTTTCTATGGCTGGTGATCGGCGCGGTGCTGGCAGGAGCGGTGCAGGATTTCATCATTCTAGTGGCCTCCATGAGACGCAACGGGCGTTCGCTACCCGAGATTGCGCGTGATGAACTGGGCTCGATCACCGGCACGGCAACGGCGGTGGCGGTGCTCTTTATTGTCGTCGTCGCGTTGGCAGGTTTAGGATTTGCCGTCGTGAATGCTCTCTACCACAATGCCTGGGGCACGTTCACGATCGCCATGACTATTCCGATCGGCTTCATCATGGGCTTTTATCTGCAGAAGTTTCGCCCTGGTGCGGTAGCGGAAGTGTCGGTGCTCGGCATCGGTCTATTACTGGCAGCGGTGTTCTTCGGCCGCGTGGTCGCTCAATCATCCTATGCCTGGTGCTTCGAGTTCGAGAAGCCGGCGCTTGTCTGGCTGTTGGCCGGCTATGGTTTTCTCGCCTCGGTGTTGCCGGGGTGGATGTTGCTGGTGCCTCGCGGCTATCTCTCGACCTTCATGAAGCTCGGGGTCGTCTTTCTCCTCGGGTTCGGCGTCGTCCTGATGGCGCCGACGATCGAGATGCCGCGCGTGACGACGTTCGCTTCCGGAGGCGGTCCGATTATCCCAGGCACGCTCTTTCCCTTTCTCTTCATCACGATTGCCTGCGGAGCGATCTCGGGCTTCCACTCGCTGGTCGCATCAGGTACGACCCCGAAGATGATCGAGCAGGAGTCGCAAGCGGTGGTAGGGTATGCGGCCATGCTGCTGGAAAGTTTCGTCGGGGTGATGGCATTGATCGCGGCCTCGGTACTGATTCCCGGCGACTACTTGGCGATCAATACGACATTGGGGACGGATGCGTTGACGGCGATTGGATTTGCCCCATCACGAATTGCTGAACTGTCGCAGCTGGTTGAAGTCGATGTCGCAGGACGGCCGGGCGGCGCTGTCTCATTGGCAGTTGGGATGGCGTCGATCTTCTCGGCATTGCCTGGCATGTCTGGCTGGATGGCTTATTGGTATCAATTTGCGTTGGTGTTCGAGGCATTGTTCATCCTCACGACGATCGATACGGGAACACGCGTGGCGCGGTATCTCATTCAAGAAATGGCCGGGCGGGTCTATGCGCCCTTTCGCCGAATGAACTGGGTGCCGGGCGTTATGTTGAGCAGTGGGCTGGTCGTAGGAGCCTGGACCTATTTGATCGCGACAGGCAGTATTTCGACGATTTGGCCGATGTTCGGTGCCGCGAATCAGCTGCTGGGTATGCTGGCGCTTTGCATTGGGACGACCGTGTTGATCAAGATGTGGAAGTCGCCCTACCTCTGGGTGACGACCCTGCCGATGCTTTTCGTAGGTGCGATTACACTGACCGGCTCTTATGAGATGTTTTGGATGTTCTTGAAGAAAGCCGGATCATCGGCGGCGGGACAGGCCTTTCCCCTCTATCTGGACGCGGTGTTGGTGGCACTGGTGGCGGTGCTGGGCGTCATCGTCTTAAGCGACAGTATCAGGCAATGGTATGGCTACGTTATCCTGAAAAAGCCGTTCACGAGCAGCGAGGTGGTCGTGACGGCAGGTGGAGGGTCGGTAGGGCGGATGCAGACGGCGATTCATTGTGATGAAGAGAAGGGCTTTAAGTTGCCGCACGGGACTGGATGCTGCTGAGGGCAACATGGCCGATCTCTCTTGCTCGCCCACCGCGGGTGAAGGGAACAGGAGCAGCCTGTTCCTCATCTCGGTCGCCGAACGTACACCTCTGCTCATTTGATTAGGGCATTTGATGTGAACGATGTACACGTTCGATGCGCGCATTCGAGGATCAACCAGTCCGCCCCTTGGAGTAGGTGAAGAGCCAGGAAGGAGGAGATTGTGGCTGAGCAGTTTTCATTTGATGTCGTGTCGGAAGTGAATATGCAGGAGCTGAAGAACGCACTGGATCAGGCGACGAAGGAAATCAAACAGCGGTTCGATTTCAAGGACTCGAAGACGGAGATCACGTTAAAAGAGAAGGAAAAAGAGCTGGTCGTGGTCTCGGACGATGAGTACAAGCTGAAGGCGGTGCAGGAGATCATTAAAGCGAAATGCGTGAAGCGCGGTGTCTCGCTGAAAGCGTTCTCACAAGGCGCGATCGAACCGGCGTTGAGCGGGACGGTGCGGCAGGTGGCCAACATTCAGAGTGGACTTGCCTCGGATAAAGCGAAAGAGATCACCAAGGCGGTCAAAGATTCCAAACTGAAAATCCAAGCCCAGATTCAGGGCGAGCAAGTGCGGGTGTTGGGCAAGAGCAAGGATGAATTGCAATCCGCGATCGCGTTCCTAAAGGGCAAAGATTTCGGCATCGATTTGCAGTTTACGAATTATCGCTAGGCAGCGTGAAAACCCTCATGCGAAACCTAGTGTGGTGTCTCTCAAATAGCTATACAGTCAGCACCTGCTTGGCACGGTGAATCTTGCGGAGGATCTCTTCCCCCTTGGCTTTCCAGACGTAGCGTGTTGGTTTTGCATTTCGTTGGGCTAGGTACGCAAGAATCTGGTCG
>PHGD01000063.1 GCA_011090425.1 Nitrospira sp. LK70
ACGTAACCGGAAGGTCGTCGACATCGCCCGGCAGCCACTCCGGACCATAAGGCGCCGCCGTAATGATCAGAGGTTGCATGTTCTCTGGAAACAATGAATCGTCTGTGAAATACATTTTTCCCTCCTGAGTTTGCTTAATTCGCCCGGTTCGTCAGAATCGGCTGCTGAATCTGTTTGCCCGTTTCGCTCAACGCGAGGAGTTCGATCATCCGCCTCAAAGTAGTCCGCTCCGACCGAGCCCGATACGAGATTCTCCGGCGGCGCGCCGGGAAAATCCTCCGCCCGCGGCGCCCATCCAGAATTCGCCGCCAGGAATCCAGACCATTCCGTCCGGCGCAGGCCCGGGCGGGGCTGGTTTGTTTTGCGTTGATGCTGGGACCGGTTGGGCCGGTGAGACTTCGACGGCAGCGGCGGCTTTGCCGGCGGATTGAGAATCGCGATTCGCTTTGGCGGACGAGATGCCCATGTCGCAGGTCATAGCGGTCTGGGCTGGTGACGACCGTGAACCGTCGTAAAACCAGTGCCAAAGACCTGCGACGACGAGCCCGCAGAATACAACCGTAGAAACCGCCCATGAGAGCCGCGACATGGTGGGCATTGTCCCTTCTGTTGAGCTGCTGAAGCAAGATCATTCTGCTGCAGGTTTCTTGAGACAAGCCACTCAATCTTGGCGTCAAGAAATGAACGGTGCCCGGACGACAAACGCGCATTATTCACGATGGTTCGTCGCGCAATCGCCAACCGAGGTCCACGGCGCGAGGAATAAGGAGCGCCACGTGTGTGGACGTCGGCGAGATGGTGAGCCGGCGGTGTCTTGGCTCGATGGGACGTGAAGAACGGAGGCAGACTCGGCTCAGCCCACATGGTTCCTTCCTGTATCCGGTTCGCCTTTTCCTCGGCCTCCCGCGATATAGCGCGCGCAATACTGGTCGGTGCAAAGGAATGAGCCGCCCTTGTGGCTCTTTTTTCTAGACGACGCCCTAAGGTTGACATACACTCCATTTTCGGCGATATTGGATTGTATGGAATACATCTCTCGAATGGTTGAAAAGCGGCTAGCGAACATGCTGGCGCGCGGCAGGTCGGCGCTGCTGCTGGGCCCGCGCCAGACGGGCAAGACGACGCTGGCGCAACAACTGAATCCTGACGTGCAACTGAATTTCATCAGGCCTGAGATTCGTCAACGATATGAGCGACGTCCGGAACTGCTCGCTGCGGAAATAGAAAGCCGCCCCATTCCTGCAAAGCGCAAACTGCCGCTGATCCTGCTGGATGAAGTGCAGCGCGTGCCGGAGTTGGTAAACGTCGTGCAGGACATGATTGACCGCCGGACCGCGCAGTTCGTCCTGACCGGGTCTTCCGCCCGCAAGTTGCGGCGTGGACGGGACACCAACTGGCTTCCGGGCAGGCTCGTGCCGCTGCGGCTTGACCCCCTGACACTGGCGGAGCGGATGCCGCGCACGCTGGAGGAGGGATTGCTGACCGGAGCGCTGCCCGGCATTGTTAGTGTGGCCGACGATGCGGCCTGCGAACAGGACTTGCGAGCCTACTCCACGCTCTACCTGGAAGAAGAGATCCGCGCCGAGGCCCTGGTGCGAAACTTGGGCCGGTTCTCCCATTTCCTGCATCTGGCTGCGCTGGAGTCCGGTGGCATCAGCCACTTTCGGGGCCTGGCACAGGAACTGGGCGTGGCGCACACCACTGTTGCAGGCTACTACGAGATCCTCGAAGATTGCCTCATCGCCGAGCGGGTGGAACCACTCACCCAAAGCCGCACGCGGAAAAAGTTGACCAAGTCGCCGCGCTACCTGTTCTTCGACCTGGGCGTTCGCCGCGCAACCGCAGAAGAAGGCCGGCGTCTGCCGCCCCGGGTGTTGGGTGGCTTGTTTGAGCAATTCGTCGGACTGGAGTTCATCCGGCTGGGCCGCCAGGCGCAACCCGAAGTACAGGTCCGATTCTGGCGCGACCCGGATGGCCCCGAGGTGGACTGGGTGCTCACGCGTGAGGACCGTTGCCTGCCCGTCGAAGTGAAATGGAACGACGCTCCCACCGCCAAGGACACCAGGCACCTGGAAACGTTTCTTCGAGAGCATCGCAACGTCCACCGTGCCCTCGTCATCTGCCGTGCGCCAAGGCGATTTCAACTGGCTCGCAGTATCCTGGCGCTGCCCTGGCAGGACATCCCGTCGGTCATCGAGGAATTCCTCGGATAACGCAACCACGCGACCAGCACCGCATCCTCGCCGCCTTCGCCACACCGAGCTTCTCGCTTCCATCCATGTCCTTGCTTGTGGTGTCTTCACTCGACTTATTCGCTTCGCGCTTGTTGGTCTCCTCGAAATCGGGCCACATCCTCATCAATCAGCCCTTGTCTCGCACCATCATGAGACGCATGATTATTGTTCCTCCGTCGATTGGATATGCGTTTGTCACATTCACCTCACAAATGGTCTTCGTGCGTTGACTCAATCAGTCGGACAAGGTTTTCCGCTTGGAGGCTTCATGCATGGCATGGTCGATCCCACCACTGTCGGCAGTTTTCGTCTCCCTCAGCTCTGATCGTAACCTTGTGAATCTTGCCGGTGAATTTGTTGCCCGTTCCTTATAGTCTTCCGTTACCGGCGTGCCGTCGTCTTTCCGACATCGGCGCCTTCCTCGACCGAGAACATGAAGGCCTGAGTGTGTGTGGCTTGTCATGATCGATGCTCATTTGGCAAGCTCACAGTCAAGCTTCAGCTTGCGCTCCGTTTGCGCCCGGATCAGCAAGCGGTACCCCCAACTCATCCTCGTCGCGACCGCATCTTTTCCAGGTTGAAGAGCGCCTGCATGAGCAGCAGACCGAGCGCGGCATGGCCGATTCCCGCTGCCCATAGGACGAGACCCCCCAAGCCCACGACCGCCACGGCCCAGATAAGGACCACGGCGGCCAGCACGTTGTAGGTCATGAGGCCGATGCTCACCGCCAGACCAGCAGCACTCCCGACGTCGTCACGAGCTTTCAGACAGGCCGGCCCGAGCGCGAACACTCCTACGCCGAAGAGTCGCGTCACAACTTTTTTCAATAATATCTTTTTCGTAATCGGGTTTTCCCGCGCTTCAATAGCCTTTGAAGTCTTCGCCGGGTTTAATGTTTGGATACTCCTTCAGGCTTCTCTCGTACTTGCCAATCTCGCGTAAGACGGGGAACAGCATCCAACCGTTGTCCAACTTAGTGGCAAAGAGGTTAAAGTCTTCGTGCGGATCGCTGCTCAGATCGTAGAACATCGGAAACTGCGGCGTTACGATGGGGTCCTCAAGCCCCTTGGAGTACCGGAGGATCATCTTGTACATCTTCCACTTGACCGACATCAGCCCGCCGTCGTTGCCGAAGAAGACATACGAATCACGTCCAGTGGTCTGGCTCTTCCCCAGCATGAAGCCTGAAGCATCGATGCCGTCGATCGGGCGGTCCTTGGGGACGAGATTCGATGCACCGGCGATGCTGGCGAGCGTCGGCAACCAGTCCACGGCCGCGAGCATCTCCTGGGTGACGACCCCAGCCGGCACCTTGCCGGGCCAGCGAACCATCCCAGCCGTTCGGTAGCTCCCTTCGAACGGCGGAGTCATGAAGTCTCCACGCCAGGGCCCGCTGGAGCCGCCTTGGGAAACCAGTAGGCTAGGCGCGGCCCCATTGTCGCTGGTGAGCACCACAAGGGTGTTGCCCTCGATGCCCGCTTCCTTGATCGCATCGAGGATTTGCCCGACGCGGAAGTCCATCTCGCCGATTAGGTCAGAATACACGCCGCCACGCTGCTCGGACTTGCGGTCAAATCCTGGGTTCACAACTATCGGCGGATGCATTTCCGAGTACCCAACGTAAACAAAGAACGGCTTCTTCGCAGCCGCGTTCCGCTTGATGAAGTCAATCGTCTTCGGAATGATGTACTTCTCATCGACGACACCGCGAACCGCCAAATCGAGCGGCATCGCCGGCGTGGACGCTTGCCTCTTCTTTCCCTCCCAGATCATGGGTGGTTTCATCCCAGATTCTTTAAAGAGCGGGTAAGAGGCGTATCCGGCTTCGTCCCATGAGTTGGGAATTCCCCACCACTCATCGAATCCCTTATCGCTCGGTAGGCGGCCTTGAACATCGCCGAGGTGCCATTTCCCGTACAGTGCGGTGGCATAGCCTGCGTCTGAGAGGAGGTTCGCGACTGTGTATTCCCAGGGCGCCAGACCGTAGGGAAGCCCAAACGTCACCTTGTACGTCCCCGAGCGGACTGCGTAGCGTCCGGTCAAGATGGCAGAGCGCGAAGGCGTGCATTGCCCCTCGACATTGTAATTGTTGAAGCGGATGCCTTCGCCGGCGAGTTTGTCGATTCGCGGCGTGGGGGTTGTACCGCCGTAGATGCTGAAATCACCCCAGCCCACGTTGTCGACCAAGATGAAGACGATGTTCGGCTTGGCTGGCGGTGGAGAGGGCTGAGCGGCCTGCGCAGTTGACACCTGGGTCAGCCCTACGACCATCAACGCTAGCAAAAACACATTTTTGTTCGTGCTTTTCATGTCGCCTCCTTGATAACCGTCGTTTGCTGCCGTTTCTCTAAAACGTCACGTTCGATCAAAACACGATGGTCGTATTGAGAAAGAAGTAGTCCGACTTCATACGGTAGTGAGCGTAAAGGTCGTGGATCCAGTTAAATGAGAAAATGAGGTTATCGGTCACGACCCAGTTCGCTTGGGGGCCGAGTCCCCAAGAGGTGCTCCTCAGGTCGCTTGCGCTCAGATGCAGCAAGTTGAGGGCCTCGGTTGTCGAAGGACCCGGCTGGTCGTCGGCGAGCTGGGTATAGTAGTAGCCATGCAGACCGAACGACAGGAAATTGGTTACGAATTGGTTGAAGACATATTCCATGTGGAATTCGGTGCCGGTGTGGTAGTCAGTGTGCGTATTTTCCGTATTGGCCATCACGCCGGCCGTCGCGGAGAGTTCCGTCCCCCACTTTTCGTGAAACCAGGTCACCGCGAGATTCGTGTCGAAGCTCCAGTACCCCCGGTTGAGATTGAGCGGGTTGGTGGTGCTGTAGGGACCGGTAGGAATATAGATCGCCTCGTAGGCCGCGAGGGAGAAGTACCCACCCAACTTCCAGCTCAAGTATGCCGGGATCAGGCCCGATCCACCAATTCCAAAATTGCTGTCGTTCGACTGCACCGACCCGCGGGAGGTATGGAGCGTGGTGTCTAAAGAAGCCCAGGGAAAGGAAAGCCAGCCACCGATGGAGAACTCGGCGCCGCCGAGGATCGGAGTCTTAAACGTGTACAGGCCCAGCGGTGCGACAAACGCTTGCTTTACATCGATTTCGGTCGACGCTTTGTTGTTCAAAACGGCTCTATCCATACTGCTCGAGATATAACCCAGATAGTTAACCATCGAGAAAGAACCAGGCTTTGGCTGCGCTGCCACGGCAAGGTTGCCGTACGTTCCTGGAACGTAGTTGCTGCTCGCGCCTTCGGCTGCTTGCGCAGCCGGGCAGGCCATCAGGACTACTACTGCCTGGATGGCGAGCATGAACGCCCAGACCAGGAATGTGGCAGATATGGCACCTGGGTGGGTTGGCGTGCGTTGAATGTTCATGTGCGACTTCTTTAGAAATGGCACATCATCGTCGGCTCGTGGTCTACACGGCGTCATGCTTCCCTGGGAGGCGGAGGAAGCAGGAACGGCAGGTGACTTTAAGGCGTGTACCAAATCGGCGATGTATAGGCCCGCTCCTGGAGCATCATGGTCGTTCCTGGCAACGGCTTCGAGCCGAGACGTTTCGCATCGTAGGCGGTCCAGCGCGGGGTCGGGATTTCGATCACGCGCGCATAATAAAACGCCCGTTGGCCTGCGTCGAAGTCCGGGTCTTTCCAGACCGTGATCAGTTCCGGATCGCCGATCGTGTTGGTCCAGGTCGCATTGGCCACATCCACCGTGTTCCCAACAGACGGCAGTTTGCCCTCTTTTCCCGGCTTGCGTTTGTCGGCGTCGCCCCAGACGACATCGTAGATTTTCTCATGCACGTCGCCTTTGGCGTCCAGCCACCCCTTGATGATCTGGATCCGGTCCAGGTTGGCGCCGATGGGGTCTTTCAACGCCGCAACGAGGAAGGTCGGGACCTTCCCTTTCGGGGCGTCGGTCAAATCACCGCCCATCGGCACGCCCTTGGTATACCCGATGGCTGCGGGCAGCCGATTGTGCATATCGGGGGACTCAAAGTCCCAGCCGCCGAAGAAGCGCACGATCATGCGCGACCCGGTCGTCGCGTAGGTCTCCCGCCGTTTCATCGCGTCGAAGAGCGCTTCGCGTGTGTTCTCCGTCGCCCAGACTGCGGCGTAGCCGGACGCAGACACTTCCCAATCCATCACCTTGACGCCGGTCTTGGAATTGTTGAAGAACGCCCTCGTCATACGTTCAGGGCTTGGCTCCTGCGGCGCCGTCTTGCCGAAGAAGTTGTCCTCTTCCATAGCGGTGAGGCCGTTGTGGGCGTCGCTCCCGCCGACAAGGCCGAACTTGTATGGATTGACGTCGAGCTGCGCCTCAAGCTTCAGGCCGTTCTTATAGGCCGAGCGCGCATACTCAAATTCAAGCATCTCCGGCTTCTTGGCTTCGGTGCCGTCGAGATTGCCTTTGTCCCAAATCTCGAAATTGGCGAATTCATCGGTCGGTGAGAGGACCGGATGCGCCTCACCTGTGCCCTTGGTCTGCGTGACTTCGTACAACCGTTCCCATTTCATGCGTGTCTCGGCATACTCGCGATCGATCTTTTTCCCGAAGGCTTCGACCATGGGAAACATCCGGCCATTGCTGACATTGCCGTTATGGGCGATGGCGAGCACTTCGCTCCCGGTTTTGTCTTCCGTGGCCGCCATCCACTTCCACAAATCCACCGGGTTGTCGCTGCCGAGCGGCTTCAACGTGGTGAAGGGCTCGACCAGGCCGGCCTTCGCGCCGTTCTCGCGGAAGATGATGTTCCGGTGCAGGTTGTTGCCGCCCGTGTTCGAAGTCCACTCGTAGCCGATGAAGGCCGTAAACCGACCGGGATCGTTATAGGCTTCCGCCGCCTTGATGACCTCCTGCCAAGCGGAGCGATAGGCGCGGGTGCCCGGAAGAGGAAACCCCTTGGGAAGCTGTCCTTTTCCGAAGCTGATAATAATATCCATCGCAGCCTCGGCGCCATGGCCTGACTTAATTTGGTCGTGCCATTTCCTGCCTTGTGGGGTGGCCAGCAGTTCCGGATCGCCGCTCATCAACTGCGGAAAGAATCCAAACCCGTCAGAGTGGTCCGACACCACCAACCAATCGAGCGGCCGGGAGAGCTTCACCGATTGGCCGGTATTCGACACGAGTTCCTCGCCTCTGGCAAAGCGGTAGGCATCCCGCGGTGTCAGCCTTGCGCCGAAGGCACCCGCATCCATTGAAAACGACGTGTGCAGATGCTGGTCGCCGAACAATGGCCTGGTGGGAAAATTGCGCCCCGCATAGGGCGAATAGGCCGGCTTAGATGGATGAACCTTTTCAAGCGCGGCCTTATCGGCCGATCCGATATCGCTCTGTTCATGCGCCAGAGCCCATGGCGCAGTACTGAGACCGACCAGTAAGACCATGATGGCTGAAATGCGGAACGGTGACATGGCTCCCTCCCTAGAATTGCGCTACACGTTGAATGACCCAGAACATCGCAACAGTGCCGATGGCGTAGGCCGGTGCCCACTCTATCCAGCGCGGGAGCGGCCTGCGAAGCAGACGGACGAGAGCCATCGCGCTGAGCACGGCGGCAATGAACAGGAGTTGTCCAGCCTCAACGCCGAGGTTAAAAAACAGCAAGGTGACCGGAATCTGTCCTTGCGGCAGGCCCACCTCGCTCAACGCCCCCGCGAATCCGAAACCGTGCAGCAACCCGAAGGCAAACGCCACGATCCAGGGCGCGCGGGCCGCGAGCCCTTCCCGTCCGTAGCGACCGTGAACGATCTCTGTGGCCACAAACACGATGGAAAGCGCGATGACCGCCTCCACGGGCGCCTGCGGCACCTGCACGAATCCGAGCGTGGCCATGGCGAGCGTGATGCTGTGCGCGATCGTAAATGCCGTGATGGTCTTCACCAAGCGCCAGGTTCCTTGGGTGATGATCAGGAGCGCCAACACGAACAAGAGATGATCGATGCCTCGCAGAATATGCTCGACGCCGAGCTTGAGATACAGGCCCGCGACCGCGAGGCTGGACTGACGCACTGGAATCACCGCCGCCGGTTGTTGGGGTGTCAGCCGCTGCGTCCAGCTCGTCCCGTCGGCAAATTCGGCCCGCACCAGCGCATCGGTCATTGTTCCTTCCAGCCCGACAAGGCGCACCGATTGTCCGCGCAAGGGGTCGATCGCCTTCATCCGCCAGGTTTGTACTGCTGCGTCGCCGGTCTCGCGCCTGACAACCGCGGTGGACTTTTCTGTTCGTCCTGAGAATTCCACCGACAACGCCAGCCGCATCTCTCCGCGCATCGGCGTCTTCCAGAGCAGGGCAAACTCGCCGGAGGCAGTTTCGTGCAGTTCAAGGTAGGCCGGCCTCACTTCATGGGCAGCGGCCGGAAGGGTGAGGAATAACAGCAGCATCATGACCGTGCCGACCCTCATTGCCCCACCTTCGCGAAGGGTCCCATCAGCGGCCGGACTGTTTCATCGACGACTACCTCATACTTTTTCAACAATCCGTCAAAAAACTGTTCGTTTACCCTGGCTTGTTGGGCTCGGTGCCAATCCTCCAATACCTGAGTCCGCACCTCTCCAAAATGGCGCAGCAAGGGGTTCTCTCGCCCATTGACTCGCACCAGGTGAAACCCATAGGCCGAGGGGACGGGCCCCAGCCATCGGTCCGGTTCCAAGGCAAAGACCTGTCGGGCAAACTGCTCCCCGAAGAGGGTTGCCAACGTTTGCTCGTCCAACGTTGCATATTCGCGGTCCAGCAACGTGTGATCACCCACTTGCGCGGGACCATGCAGGGCGACTTGGGCTAAGCCGGTTCTCGCTGCAGTCTCCGTCTTGAAGAAGATCTGCGTGAAGGAAATGCACGCAGGAGTTCGGTAACGGGCTGGTTCTGTGTCATAGAGTCGGCGCAATTCATCTTCTCCCGGCTCGGCCAACCGAGCAGTGTCTTGCACGAGAAATTCCATCTTCTGCGCCAGTCGGCGGCGGACGATGGTATCGTTCTCGTCCAGCCCGACTTCTTTGGCTTCGCGGGCGAGAAGTTCCTCTTTTACATAGTCTGCGACAAGGCCTCGAAGTTCCTCTTCGCTCGGCTGACGTTGCCACTGCTTTGTCCAGGTTTCCGCGAGCCAGTTCACCTCAGCTGCGGTCACGCGCAGCACGCGCGGCGGATCGTCGTTCCCCCGGTTGATCCAGCCATGGGCGCCGAACAGCAATCCACCCAGAATCAGGAAATGCACCAATGGTTCGCTGAACCAACGTCTCATGGCGATACCGTTAATGATCTCCTATCAACGTCCCACCGCTCATTTCATGCCGGCCAAGACGTCTACGAGCGCCTTGTCTGCGAAGTCGATCTGTATAATCCCGTGGCGAGGATAGTCGAGGTCGATGATGATGTAGATCGTCGTGGTCATCACCAGCGCAAACGCCAGCAGGTGAAGTCCGACTTGACGAGTGTGGGTACCGGCAATAACGTATCCAGCCAAGAGGGAACAGACCAGACTCAGCAGCAAAAGCATGGCCATGATGAGCTTCGGGGTATGAGTGAGAGCCGCGATGGCGCGGCTGGTGGTCACGTCGATCATCTCGTTCAACGCCGGCAGTACGACGATCATCGTATCGGGAGGAGCCTCTCCTAGCGCGGCGATTGTTCCCACCCAAATCTCCTGCTGGAGCCTGGTCGCGATGACCATCTGCTCCTCCGACGCTTTGACGTCCGGCAGTCGGCTGGTCATGGCGATCCTGGCTTCCACGTACCGGCGGTAGACGTCTCTCAGCGCCGCTTGCCGGGAAGTCGGAAGCAGATCCAGACGCAAGTAGGACGTGCCAATGGCATTGGCTTCATCCACGACAAGTTGCCTGCGGAGCTCGTATCGCTGCGCGGCGCCTGAAAAGGTGAACGCGATCATCAGGCCCATCAGCCCAAAGATCGCGGCTTCCACGGCGGAGAGCCGGGGGTGGGTTGAATCCATCGCGTCAGCCCGGTCTCGACGACCCAGCCGTTGCCCGATAAGCAGGCACATGATCATGCCGACGAAGAGCCCGATGAGCAGTAGCTCCGCGCTCGCGTTGTAGCTCATGCTCGATAGCTGTTCTCCAGACCGTTGAGGCTCTCGATGATGCTGCTCTGGCCCCTGTCGACTGGTGTCGCAGGGGCCGGAGCGGACCGATCAGACTCGCAGACTCGATCAGAACTTGGCGGCCGCGTTGCGGAGGTCGGCCGATTTGGGATTACTGACCGCGTGCTTGACGACGATGTCCGTCGGCCGCACCGGTTTCCCATAGTAGGCTTCGTTGGAAGCATCGGAGACCGCAATGATAGAGCCGTCTACCGACATTCCGACGAAGGCCCCTTTCTTCTTCGCATAGCCGACGAGGTCCGCGGTGATCCCTTTGACGCCCCCTCCTTCACCGACCGGGCCGATCGCCATGCCGGCGTCAAGCCCGAGTTTGAATTCGTTGCGATAGAACTGTTCCAGCCCTCTCTGGGTCACCACGACAATGATCATCTCCGATACGTCGCCTCCGGCCTGCAGGCCGAAGCTGGCACTGCCGATGTTGTAAAAAGCCGGCTCGGACCATTTCTTCGTAGCCTCATCACGGACGAGCAACACCCCGCTCCCCCCGGCCCCGCCGAAGACGAAGGCGCCACGGACGAATTGCGGCACGATGTAGATGGCTTTGGTTTCCTTTCTCAGATCACGGAGCGCCGGTCCCGTGCTGGGATCTGCGAGGAGACCTTCCAACGTCAGCTTGGATTTGTCCACGAGCTGCTGCTGTTCTACTGAGCCCTCTGCTAGGGCCGGCACGGCGCCACCCGCAACCACTGTTCCGGTGAGAACCGCTGCGAGGAGAGCTCGGGTGAATATGCCGAATCGCTGTTGCTCACAAAACCGCATCTTGGAACCTCCTTATGGTTGACTGGCTGCTCGGTTGTTTTCCTTCGTGCAAAACGCGACGGACCATAGACCATAAACAAACCACGAGTCAATGTATAAAGTGTTAGGACATGGTGAAACTGCGGATCGCCCCGGCCTCGATGCGGCAGCGTCCGTCTTACTCACTCTCCTGTTGTGCCATGGCTTGGTCACCAGGAAGAAAAGCGAAAAGAGAGAGCCGCCACCGTCCGACTGTTGCTCCGGCCCCTGACGATCGATATCGCAGGGGTCGGAGCGGAATGATCGGCTAGATCAGAACTTGGCGGCGGCGTTGCGGAGGTCGGCGGATTTGGGATTACTGACAGTCTGCTTGACGATGATGTCCGTCGGCCGCAGGGCTTGCCCATAGTAGGCCGCGTTGGAATCATCGGAGACCGCAATGATAGAGCCATTCATCGACATTCCGACAAAGGCCCCTTTCTTCTTGGCATAGCCGACGAGGTCCGCGGTGATCCCTTTCACGGACCCTCCTTCACCGACCGGGCCTAGCGCCATGCTCGCGTCAAGCCCGAGCTTGAAATCATGGCGATAGAACTGTTCCAACCCTCTCTGGTTCCGCACGATAAAGATGGTCTCCGATACGTCGCCTCCGGCCTGCAGGCCGAAGCTGGCACTGCCGATGTTGTAAAAAGCCGGCTCGGACCATTTCTTCGTTTCCTGGTCGCGGACGAGCAACACGCCACTCCCCCCTGCTCCGCCGAAGATGAAGGCGCCGCGGAGGATTTGCGGCACGATGTAGATGGCTTTGGTTTCCTGTTTCATATCACGGAGCGCCGGGCCCATGCTGGGATCTGCCAAAAAGCTTTCCAGCGTCATCTTGGCCTTGTCCACGAGCTGCTGCTGTTCCACAGCATCCTCGGCTAGGGCGGACAGGGCGCCACCCAGAGCCACTGTTCCTGTGAAAACCGCTGCGAGGAGAGCTCGAGTGAACCTGCCGAACCGCTGTTGCTCACAAAACCGCATCTTGGAACCTCCTTGTGGTTGACTGTCCGTTGTGTTGTTTCCCTTCGCGCAAACCCGCAAGGACCATAGCCAATAGTAAAAGACGAGTCAATAACGCACTAACGCACCTGTCACTTCGTGCCAGCATGGAGCAGGAGGATACGGCGCACCTCCTCGATGGTCTCGGGCTTCCCCTGCGTGGAATGGCTCGACCGCACAACCAGCTCGGACTCGACCCCGTCGATATGGGCGCTTGAATACTTCACGACACCGTCGTCGCCCTCCTCGATCGGCCCGTCCCCTTCAACCGCGATGATCGAATGGGCCTTGATCGGCGAGGCGACGGGGATCTTCTGCAGGCCCTGGATGAAGGGATGCTTCGGGGACATATTGTCGACGGCCGTCGGCACGACCGGAAGACTTACGAGGGCGTCCCGGTTTCTGAAGACGTCATGAGCGATCTCACTGGTGACGGGGGACGGGATCAAGAGCCGCCGGACGAAATTGCCGAGGAATTTCCGCCCCGCCACGAAGCTGCCCCGCTGCGGAGTGGCGATGAACACCACGCGAGAGATTTCGGGCAGCGGTTCGAGGAAGAACCCCTTCTGAAGCAGGTCTCGGGTCGCGTCCTTTAGCTCCAGCTCCTGGATGGGTTTGCGACTCACCGCATTCCACAGCCGATCCCCTGTACTGATCGCCTGCATCTTGACCAACAGGCCTCCCTGACTGTGCCCGATCAGCACCATCCGGCCCAAAGCCGGGTCCTTGCCTTCGGGATCGAGCCTCGCCACCGCAGCGGTCAGGGCCTCGCGCAGGCGGAGCGCGGACAGGGCGATGGGATTGCCGGAATCGTACTGGAAGAACCAGAACTGGTAGCGGCTCCGGATCTCGCGGTCGCCGAGGAGACGGTTGTACATCTCCGCCCAGCGGGCCGGGCTGGACGTCGTGCCATGCACGAAGACCACGGGGATGAGCCCAGGTTTATATGGGGTGGTGGAGACCAGCGGAGGCGGCTTTTCGGTCCCAGAGAGCCGGCCCAAGAACTCGAGGAGCTCGAGCTTCGTGATCGGCAGGCTGGTGAACGTCTCTGCCAACGCCGCCGACGGCTCGTTCTCGAGCGGAACCTGCTCGCCCGCGATCGAGACCGACTCCTCATCCCAGGCCAGATGAAGCTCGATCGTACCCTTGAGTTTGTGTCCCTCCACGAGGCCCTGTCGGGCCTGGGGAATCCGGAGCAGAACCGTCAGCGGCACCTTGAGCCGCGGCGCCACCATATCCCGGGCTGGTTGTGACTCATCGATGGGTCTCGTGGCGGCGGCGAGCGGAACGCCGATGCCCGGCGAGCGATAACGCATCGCCAGCCCTTGCACCTTCAGCTCCGAGGTGGGAATCAGCCGGTACAGCGCGCGATCTCCGGCGCGCAAGGAGGTGGGATCGAATGCGACGTCGATCTGCCCAAAGGGTAACGTGAACATCCCGCCCTGTAGGACCACCTCCGACCCATCCTCCGAGGCAAACGCTCTCGTGAGCGCCCAGTTGTACAGGTCTGCGGCAATCCGCAGGCGCGGGTCGAAACGCTTCGGTGCCTCGCCCGTCCCCTCCGGGAACAGGAAGGCATAGGCGTAGACGGCTGCCGCCAGGTAGTGTTCGGACTTCTCAGCCTTTTGTCCGTGAAGGAAGGAGAGCTCGGCCAGGGCAAAGAGGAGGTCGGGATCACCACGCTCCTCGACCATGGTCCGATGCAGGGCGGTGATGGTGTTGTCCGGGTGCGCGTTGAACGCGTCGAAGAGGCCGTGCTCGAAGAGCACGTTGCGCGTCGGCCAGCTCGGGTCGCCCGTGGTGACCGCGCTCCGGGCGAGGTCGTAGTGGACCGCCTTGGGGTCGCCCCGGACGGCTGTTATCGGACCAGCGCAGGCTCCGAGGAACAGACACAGGGCACCGAGCAGGATCACTCCACTGCAATCCGTCGATTCGCGCATTAGAGTCGGCACGGCTGTGCGTTCAGGGAGAGGCATGACCTCTAGGGGCAAGTACTCCTCCGGTTCGCATGACCGATAACGGGCAGACAGAATGTTTGTTACCTCGTGTGAATGAGTGTAGTGCGTCAAAATTGGTTCAGACACCGCTCGTCCTGAGCCCTTCGACAAGCCAGCGCGAACGGGAAATATCATTAAGCGTTAGGCTCACTACAGAGATGGACGCGGCATGGTGCCGGATCTTGATTGACGAGTCAACACCCTCCGAGTAGACTCCCATCCCCTGTCGATCGAACCATCCTGGTCGGCAGCTCTGAGAATGATCTCAGTTTGCGGTGTACACGGGAGGGAGAAGAGGAGACCGTGACTAAGACGAGAACCTGGCGCGAAAGTTTGATCATCAAGCTGCTGGTGTGGCCGCTGCTCCTGATAGGCATCACCTGGGCATCGCTCGCGCTGTGGATCGACGGCCCGTCGAATCCCACGCTGGGCGCGATCCTCTCCATCACGTTCGCTGGCGGTTGCGTCGCGCTTCTGATCCTGTTCCGCCCGTTCACCCGTGCGGTGCTCGTGTCAGCGATGGGGCTGGTGTTGGTTGTCGCCTGGTGGAGTCAGATTGCGCCGCGTCAAGACCGCGACTGGACGCCCGATGTGGCCCGACTTTCCCGCGCCTCGATCGTGGGAAGCAGCGTAACGATCGAGAATGTGCGCAACTTCGAGTATCGGAGCGAGACAGACTTTACGGAGAAGTGGGAGACACGCAGGTACGACCTCGATCGACTGCGGGGATTCGACATGTTTCTCTCGTTCTGGGGGCCCACGCTCATAGCGCACACAATCGCGAGTTGGGAGTTCGACGACGCGCCGCCGCTCGCCGTCTCGATCGAGACCCGCAAGGAGCAGGGTGAATCCTACGACGCGCTCCGTGGATTCTTCCGCCGGTTCGAGCTGTACTACGTAGTGGCGGACGAGCGCGACGTGATCGGTGTGCGGACGAACCACCGAGGGGAACGCATGTACCTCTACCGGCTACGAGTACCCCCAGAGCGCGCCCGAGCGCTATTGCTGGATTATCTGGAAGAGATCAATCGTCTGGCGGAGCAGCCCGAGTGGTACAATGCCTTCGTCCACAACTGCACGACCTCGATCCGCATGCACGGCCAGCATATCGGGGAAGAGAGAGGCTTCGATTGGCGAATGTTGCTGAACGGTCGTCTCGATGAGCTGGGGTATGAGCGGGGACGGCTCGATACCAGCTTGCCTTTCCCAGAACTGAAGGCAAAGAGCGAGATCACCGAGAAGGCAAAGGCTGCGGGCTTGTCCCCGGACTTTTCCCGCCTGATTCGCGAGGGACTGCCGGACCCCTCATAGGCTTGAGTGATATCGACCAGCTCCGACAGGCCTGTCCTGGGTCGGTCGTAGGGATCAGCTCGATTGGAAAACGCAGTATATTCAATGGCCGCTCCGTTCGTCCTGAGCGAAGAATGAACGAAAGGTATTCTCGTAGTCTGTTAGAAAACCCTCGCGTCCTGTGCGGCCGCTAGAAACCGGTACGTGCAATCGGCGATCGCTTCGCGAATCAAGATTCCATCCTGCGCCAACATGTTCGGTCCCTTTTGCACCGACGTGCAGTGCCAGGTAAACGATGTGCGCTCACCCGTGCGGACGATATAGTCGACCATCAGTTCGAACAATCGTTCCTGTCCGCTTCTCCAGTCAACATAGAATCGGGTGATGGTGCCGGAGACGACATGGTCGCTCGGCTCCGTTGTCCGGTACCCAGACCGGTCCAGTTCTTTGCGGAGGGCGTCTGTGAAGAAGCCGCCGATTTCCTGCGCGAGGTACAACTTGGTTTTCGATGCCGGATCGGTTTCGACCTGATGCGGGCGCACGCGATGCTCATCCGACGGTTGATAGCGAAAGGGCACCGCGCCGACAAATCCCTGTCCTTTCAGAGGATTGGTCGGTTCGTACTTCAGTGAGACGATGCGTGGACAGCCGGTCGTCGTGACGATGAGCAGCAGGAGGCAGGTCGTCCACAAGAACGACGTGCGCGAACAGCAGCGCTTCCCAGCGATCAAGCTCATGGTCATCGGTCTTGACTTCCGAAAATTGAGAGCATCATCGGTTACGGCGGCGACTTTCTGCCCGTTCACTCAGATCGTCTCCATCCAACCTTCTTGCCCACCGTCCCCACTGTCTCAGCAGTCGATGAGTTCTATCGAAGGGCCGCGACGAGTTCTTGTGGTTTTGGTCGGAGAGATAGCACTCCGTCAGCCATGCGGCGCTGCGCCCGCTCGAAAAACTCCTGCTCGTGAGAGGGTGGCACCCCAAGGAGCTTCCCCATCGATTCCAAGTATTCACCGCGCCCCCTGGCCATGTCCTGCAGCAGGTTATCCGTGTTCACGGCCGCGAAGGCGAGGACCTTGTATTCCTCCTTAAGCAACCCATTGTCATCATACCAATCACTCGGCGTCGTGCTGGACAGGGTATTCTTGATGCTGTCTGTTACAGTGCAGGCCGTCGAGAGCAGCAGACTGCCGCACAGCGCAAGGAATAGGAGCAAACCGGTTGCAGCACGGATCGACATGGCTTCACACTCCTTTCTCATGTTGCAGACGGCTTCTCGAAAAGCGATGTTGACGATATCAGAGCCCTCTCATTTCATGCAATGCCTGGGGGTGGGATTTGGTAATAAACCTTCCATTTTAGAGCATCGCCCATGCTAGAGTGTGCGGGTGTGGCGTTCCCGAACCACCAACTCGTGAGGCAACATGGTGAACACCTTGTCGATAATTCCGGTTTCCGTTCGAAGTACTCTGCGCGGTTTTTCGTTTCTGTTACCCCTGTTCCTCGGCGCGGCGGCTTGCTCGGTGAATCCCGTGAGCCACAGGCCGGAACTGACCTTGATGACGGTGGAGCAGGAAAAACGGATCGGCGCAGAGGAGGCTGAGAAGGTCGAACAGCAGATGGGGTTATTGGATGATCCGGCGTTGACGGACTATCTCAACCTGCTTGGTCAGCGACTGGCAAAGGAGTCCCCCCGGCAGGACGTGATCCATCGCTTCTACGTAGCCGACATGCCGGAACTCAATGCGTTTGCACTCCCCGGCGGCTATGTCTATGTCACCCGTGGTTTGCTGGCGCTGGTCAATTCGGAAGATGAACTGGCCGGCGTGGTCGGCCACGAGATCGGCCATGTGGCGGCAAGACATACGGTCCAAACGGTTTCCAAACAGGGTCCCGTCGCGGTCCTGTTCGGGATTGCATCAGGACTGACCGGGATCGTCAGTCCGCTCGTGGGACATGTCATCGGAGGGGTCGGCAATGTCGCGCAGAGTCTCGTGTTCTCCCCCTACAGCCGATCTCAGGAGTCCGAGGCGGATAAAATCGGACAAGAGATGGCGGCCAAAGCCGGCTGGAACCCGGATGGACTCTCCGTGTTTCTGAATACGTTAAGCCGGGAGGAAGATCTCTCGAGTAAGAAGCCGCGCCGAACCAGCTTCTTCGATTCGCATCCCGCGACGCCGGATCGGGTGAAGAACACCACCGAACATGCGAAACAGATCAAACGAGTACCGCGCGAGCCGATCTCGGCCTCACAGGAAGCCTTCCTGGAACGACTCGACGGGATGGTAGTGGGACAACGGGCTGCCAACGGCATCATCAAAGAGCAGGCCTTCCGTCATCCTGATCTGAACTTCTTTATCCAGTTCCCGGAAGGCTGGAACGTCGAGAATACGCCCACCAAGGTCGTCTCGGCACCGAAGGACGGGCACAGAGCGGTGGTGTTCCAGGCTGTGGCTAAGGGTGACGATCCGCGGGAGGGCGTGAGGGCTCTGGAAAACGCGACCAAGACGCAGCTCAAGACCCATCCGACGGAAGTGAACGGGTTGCCGGCTGCCACGACCAGGTTTACCGAATCGAAACTCACCGTGGAGATGACCTTGATTGCGTATGACGGAATGGTCTACCAGATCGCTGCCGTTGCGCCCACGAGAGAATTTCAAGACGCGGAGCAAGTCTTTCGGCAAGCGGCACAGAGCTTCCGGCCTCTGTCAACGGAAGAACGGGCTTCCATCACTGAAGACCGTATCAGGCTGGTGAAAGCCCGGCAAGGGGAGACCGTGCGGGCCATCGCGGCTCGGTCCAACAGCGTCTGGAAGCCCGAACAGGTCGCGGTCGCCAACAATCTGACCGACTACGAACCGCTGCCCAAGGGCCACGTCATCAAGATCGCCGTATCGGAGCCGTACGAAGGAAAGAAAGAGTAGGGAATTCGTCATCGACTATGACAAGAGCCCCGCGTCGAATGTGTTGGAGAATCGGGCATGACTTGAACCTGGCTTTCCAGCTTGCGTCGAATGTAGCGCGTACATTAGAAATCTAAACTGTGACTTTAGATTTCTCAAAGCCTGGCTGAAGCGAGAGCAGCGGTAAAGAGGCGCGTCTGCGGGAGGAGATGCGGGACTTTCAATGTCTGATTCGGGATTGAAGATATTGCGCATCTCGCATCCTGGAACTCGCATCTCGTTTCTCGCACCGCGCACTAGTTCGTCGTTCTTCTCCTCGCGCTCACCATATGCGAGAGCATTTCAAGGCAATGAATATTCGGAATTCCATTCCGAATATTCATGGTACAATCCCTGCCATGATTACCAGAGCTTCGTTTCTCAAACAGCTCGCTCGGGCCGTTAAACGTTCTCCGATTACATCGCTCATCGGCCCGCGCCAGTGCGGTAAAACAACACTGGCGCGTCTGTTCGCGGAAGGTAAACGCTCGACATTCTTTGACCTTGAGTCCCAACCTGACATCAGGCGCTTGCAAAATCCGGAACTCATACTCGGCTCCCTCCGGGGCATCGTCGTTCTCGACGAGATCCAGGAGATGCCCGAACTCTTCAGCGCCCTGCGAGTGATTGCCGATCGCCCGAACAGCACGGCCCGATTTCTTGTCCTCGGCAGCGCATCTCCCGATATTGTCAAAAACGCTTCAGAAACTCTCGCCGGTCGTGTGGAATTCATCGAACTCAGCGGGTTCAACCTTCAGGAGGTCGGGGCCGACCCTCTTGAATCCCTCTGGCTGCGAGGCGGGAAGGTTTCATCCGGACCTTTCTTGAGCGCGACATTCCACGCCTCGGCATTTCCATCCCCTCGTCGGCTTTGCGCCGCTTCTGGACCATGCTGGCCCACTATCACGGACAGACCTGGAACGCCTCTGAACTGGCCCGTTCCATGGGACTGTCGGACAAGACCGTGCGCGCGTATCTCGATATTCTGACCGGGACTTTTATGCTCAGGCAACTTCAGCCCTGGCATGAAAATATCGGGAAACGCCAGGTAAAATCGCCCAAAGTCTACTTTCGGGACTCCGGGATTCTTCATAGCTTACTCAACCTTTCCGATTTTCACTCTCTGACCGGGCACCCTCGGATCGGTGCATCCTGGGAGGGCTTTGCTCTTGAGCAAACTCTTCAGTGTCTCAAGCTCCCTCAAGTGTTCTTTTGGGCGACACACAACGGTGCGGAACTGGATCTATTCTTTCTTCATCACGGACGCCGTTACGGCATAGAATTCAAGTTCAGCGAAGCCCCGGAGACCACAAAGTCCATGCACATAGCCCTGCAAACCCTGAAGTTGCATCATCTCTGGATCATCCATCCAGGCAAACACCCGTACCCCATTGACAAGAAAATCTCAGCCTTGCCCCTCATGGATGTCGGAACGCTGGAGAAATTCGTGAGATAACCCCCCACCGGATCGAGCCTCCTTAACAGAAGTCGGGATGCAGAAACGAGACCCGGGATACGAGATGTGCGCTGTGAATCCCGGATCACGAATCCCGCATCGTGTCGCCTGAATCTCGCTACTCGCATCCCGAAACTCATATCTCGGAACTCGCATCTGGCATCGTCGAGAATCTTCCATCACATTACAGTTTCATGTTGACCCGCAGGCCGAACAGGAATGCGTTCTCGGCGACGAGGTGCGCCCAAGGTCGGATAGATTGCAGATCGGGCATGACAATGAGCCACGGCGTGACTTGAACATTGTAGAACAACTCCACGTCGGTCCCGTTCTGGATACCGACTCACGCTGCCCATGCCACCTCTACCGCCGCCCAGAGCAGCACCACAGCGGCCGGCACGTTCCATGCGGATATCCCGATACTGACCGCCACACCGGCTGGGCTTCCGGCATCGTCACAGTTCTTCGAGAAATTCCTGCCACGGCAACGCCCGCACGCCGGGAGCGAGAGCCTGCGTCGGCGTGCTCGACTGTGGTGATTGATGCACGAGAAGCATCCTCGTGCCGGGAGCCTTTGTGCGTGTTCGCTTCAACGCCTCAGCCAGCCGCTGCATCGGCGTGGCCATGGCAGGCGTCACCGTGCACCCGGCCTTGCACTCCACCAGTACCATCGAGCCGCCGCGTTCGGGCACGAGGAAATCCACTTCCAGACCCTGCTCGTCGCGGAAATAGTACAGCTCGCGCCGGCTGCCCGCGTTCACCTGGGCCTTGGCCATCTCTGCTGCGATGAAGCCCTCAAACAACGCGCCACGAAACGGCGACCGGGCGAGTTCTCCCGGCGTCTCGATGCCCAGCAAATGGCACGCGAGGCCGGCATCGGCGACATAGATCTTAGGCGACTTGATCAGGCGTTTTCCGAGGTTCTCGTAAAACGGGGGTACGATCAGGATTTGCGCCGTCGTCTCCAGTATGCCGAGCCATTGGGCAATGGTCGGCACACTCACACCCAACGGAGCGGCCAGATCGGTCTTATTCAACACCTGCCCATGCCGGCTGGCCAGCAGCGCGAGGAAACGGCGGAACAGCGCGAGATCCTTCACCGCCGTCACCGCCCGGACGTCCCGCTCTAGGTAGGTCTGCACATACGAACTAAACCACAAGCGCGCCCCGCTCGGGCGCGCCACCACTTCGGGATACCCTCCACGCCACAGGCTGACCTTCGGCGTTTCACGCCATGACAGCGGGAGCAGTTGCAGCACCGCCGCCCGGCCCGCCATGGATTCCGTCACGCCCTGCATCAGCGGTGACTCTTGCGAACCGGTCAGCAGCCACTGGCCCACGCGCCGCGGCCGGCGATCAATCCGCGAACGCACAAACGCGAATACCTCCGGCACATTCTGCACCTCGTCAAGGATTGCGGGTGTCGGCACGGCGTCAAGGAAGCCTTGCGGATCAGCTCGAAGCCGCGCCACCACGTCGGGATCTTCGAGCAGGAAATAGCTCGCCTTGGGAAACAACCGGCGCAGCAGCATTGTCTTGCCGGCACGGCGCGGCCCGGTCAGCACCACGGCCGGAAAGCGTTTCACCGCTTGCAACACCTGGCTTTCCAGCTGGCGTAGAATGTAACGCATACATGAGAATTCTAAACTGTGACTTTAGGTTTCTCAAGCCCGAACGGGAGCATGGGCGGTTGCGTGCGGTCGGTCTCAATGGGTATTGGAGATGGCGAGGGAAGCCGGTGGTCTGCTTCCTCACGCTCTGCAGGCAAGCGCCGTCACGAACAGCGGGCCGGGCACCGCGTGGCTGATAACCGCGCACGGCAGTGTGACGGGCGCAGCGGGCTCGACTAATTCCGGCGGTCTTCTGATGGATTGCAGCGGAAGTGCTCGTGAATAACGTGAGCTAGTTCAACTCGTCGTCCTTCCAGTACTTCGTTCCATACAGCATCGCCTGTCCCATGACGCCGTTCTTAGTCATCTGATACACTTCCACCCCCTGGAAGAGTTGCACATCGCTTTCTCCGGCCGCCGCGAGCTTCTGCTCCTGACGCATCGCCATCCCCTGGTCGCCTGATTGAGCCTCTGCTCCGGCCTTCCCCGAGAACTCGATTCCCGTCTCGACGAATTTCTTGAAGGCTTCCTTTTCATGAAAGATCATGACGGCGCGCAAATCCGAGACACCGAAGCCCAGACCTCCTCCTACCTCGATCATCTTCATGAAGATTTCTTTCTTGGTGGCATTGTCCACCGCCACGCCGTACCCGTTGCCGCTGCCGACCGCGAGGATCCTGACGTTCATATTGCTGAATACCGCGTAGCCGGCGGCATTTTCCAGTCTGGCCTTCACACCGGGCTTTTCTTTGTAGAGGTCGGCGAGGGTCTGACGCTGCATGCTGCGAATGTTCTCGCGCTTCTCCTTCGGGCTGTCTCCCTTCGCCCCCAAAAAACCTGTCAAGGTGAGCAGGCAAAGCGTCGTCGCAGCCGTCACCAGCAAGCTATTCTTCCATTTCATCATGGTATCCTCCTTGGCGACCGCAGTGACCGGGTGGTCCATGGTGCCGTCTATTCTGGTGTAGTGTTTCATTAATTCATTGGCATTGACCGTTCGCCCTGAGCTTGTCGAAGGGCAAGCGTTTTCAACTGATTCCGTTCATGGTTCGACAGGCTCACCACGAACGGAAGGTTAAGGAACTTATGGGGCACTACACTAGTTCTTCTGTTGCAAATCGCGCATCAGCCGCTGAAATTCCGGGTCGTAATGAATCAGTTTCGTCGCGGCGGAGAGCAGACGTTCGATCTGTTCGTCGGTCAGGTACAGCGTCGTGGGAATCTTCATGAGAGACTGCTGCTCCTCCGCGTCTGCTATGGCGCCCAGACTCACATCGATGAAGTACACATCCGCGTCTTCCGCAAACGGGCTGTCGTCGGCCTCTTGGGGTTTCCCCTGAGCTAAGCCACGCGGCGCCGAGGCGAGCTTACGGGCCCGCAGCTTCTCCTGCCATTTTTCCAAGCCCAGTCGCATGAGCAACAGCGTATCCGCTGAGTAGCGATTGATCGGAATATCCACCAGCGAGCCGAACACCCGTGAGATGCTCGGGATGTGATCGCTGCGGTACTCCCTCACGTCGGGACTCGTTTCGGCGTTCACCGCGATGAAGACCAGCTTCTTGACCTTCTTGACCCCGGCGTTTTTGATCATGCGATCCAATCCTCCCGATAGCACGGAAGTCTCCAGGATGCCCCTGAGCGCCATGTTGTCCGAGAGCCCTCCGTCGAGGAGATGGATCTGGGGTCGTTTCTCGATATCCAGATAGGAGAGCAGTTCCTTCGCCCGCTGGCGCTGCCCGGGTCTGGCTGAGTGGGCTGCCGTTTCCAGCCAGTCCGGTGGCTGGTAGCCGCAGGCCCCCGCGTAATTCTTGAGCGTGATCGGGCTTAGCACCAGGGGCAGCGCCGCCGAGGCGGCCGAGGCCTGGGCGATCGGCAGCCGACTGAGATCGGAGCACAGCAGGTCGAACTGGGTTTGAAGAAATTCAAATCGCGACAGCGTGGCCATATCCGACGCATGGATCACCAGACCTGGCCTGGTCTTTTGGTTCAGGAGATCGCCGTAGGTCTTGCCGTCATACAGCGCCTCGTCCAGCAATTCGGACATGATATGGATGCGGCCGAAGTAGGGGGACCAGAGGCGAAGCCAGTTACTCGGCGAGCGCATGATGCGGTGTCTCAGCTCGGTCTCCCAGTCCTTCCGCAAGAAGCGGTATTCGAACTCGTGGAAGATGCGCTCTCCGAAGAGCGAGTAGTAGGCGCCGGTGAAGGTCCCGCCGGACAGCGCATAGATCACGTCCAGTTCGTCGAGCAGCCGCTTCTCCTTCCCTTCCCAGGTAATGGGTTGCCGGGCCAAAACGCGCAAGGCCCCGAACGCGAGTGTTGAGGCTCGCGTGCCGCCCCCGGAAAAGGACGCCACGACCAACAGACTGTCGGAGTTGCCTTCCGCCGGAGGCGCGAGGTTGGAAAAGCGATATCCGTAGTGGGGGTCCCACTTGGTCAGCGGCTCGTTCAGTGTGGGACGGACATATTCACAGCCGAGGAAACCGACGGAGAGGGCTGCGACCAGGAGGAGATGAACGACTCTACACATTGGGTCCATATTGAACAGGAGACTATGCGAGCTGTTGCCGATTATTGCTTGCCGATTGCCGTCTTGTACTCGTCCTTTGAGATCTCTTTGACTTCGGAAGCCTTGATCCTAACCGTGCTCCCGCTCTTGTCGTCCTTGATCTTGACCGTTCCCTCCGTCCCCACGTCTTCGACTTTGGTCGTGTAATATTCCCTTCCAGTGAGG
>PHGD01000064.1 GCA_011090425.1 Nitrospira sp. LK70
TAGGCAAAACCCGGCGCTTGAAAAGACACTTGGTCTACACTCTAGCCACTTGGAAACTCAGTCCCCTGTATTTACGCGCCTTCCCGAGAGCCTTACCTCGAAAAATCGGCCATTCTTGAGCGGGGTTGAGAAAGTTGGGTTAGGAACCGGTTACCTCCCAACCTCCGGCAACGGAGCCGCGGGAACCGGCTTCCTTTTCTGATAGATGGCCATGGCTTCAGGCATCCACTCTTTCAATTGCTCGATTCGAGTGTCGTGGCTCGGATGGGTCGACAAGAATTCTGCCTGACCTTCACCGCCCGATACCCGCGCCATTCGTTCCCAGAGTGCAACCGACTCACGTGGATCATACCCGGCATCCGCGGCCAAAAGAATTCCCACGTAATCTGCTTCCGATTCATGTTTTCGGCTGAAAGGAAGCAGCACGCCGACCTGCGTTCCTGCACCCAACGCCGCCATCGTCGCCTGGCTAACGGCGGGATTCTTACTACTCATCCCGACTGCCGCACCGACGACTTGAAGCCCGATCTTCGCTACTTGCCCCTGACTCATGCGTTCCGCGCCATGGCGAGCCAAGGCATGCACCACTTCATGCCCCATCACCGCGGCCAAACCGGCTTCCGTTTTGGCCATGGGGAAAATACCCGTGTAGACCGCCATTTTTCCACCGGGCAGCGCAAAGGCGTTCGCCGTTTTATCATCCTTGATGACCGTGACTTCCCACTGAAACTGTTGAGCCATCTCTGCGTACTTCGACCGTTTCGCGGCCTCGACGATCCGAGCCGCCACCCGTTTCACCGGTTCAACCTCTCGCGGATCTTGTGAAGGTCTCATTTTGGGGTCACTCTTAACCTGATTGTACGCCTGAGCCCCCATTTGCATTTCTTGGCTGACCGACGTCATCAGGAGTTGTGACCGGCCTGTATAAGGGTTGGTTTCACATCCTGCGAGGCCGATTCCCCCCATCAGGAGACAGAAGATCGTCGTCATGCCTATGAGCTTCTGGGCACACATCCTCATCCACAACCTCCAGCCAAAGTCTGGGTCGACAAATCCTCCCAGGATTGACCACTCTAGAATCGGTTGATAGATTACCGTCGCCTCAATGGGATTTCTAGCTAGAACACGAACATGATGACTGCGTCACACCCTCGCAACACCATTGCACGCATCGGCATCGACGAATCCGGAAAGGGCGATTACTTTGGCCCCCTCGTCATCGCAGCCGTGTTCGTCGATGCAACGACGCAAGGTGAACTGAAGTTGATGGGAGTCCGCGACAGCAAGAAGATTTCCGACGGCCGAATTTTGGAACTCGCTCCCGACATTAAGACCATTTGCCCGCACAGCATCATCGCGATCGGGCCGAAGAAGTATAACGAACTCTACAGCAAGATCAAAAATCTGAACCGCTTGCTCGCCTGGGGCCATGCCAAGGCGTTGGAGAATCTACTGGAGCGAGGCGTGGCCTGCGAGCGAGCCATCTCCGATCAGTTCGGCGACGAACGGCTGATTCTCAATGCGCTGCAGGAAAAGGGGCGGAAGATCGTGCTGGAGCAGCGGACTAAAGCAGAATCGGATTTGGCAGTCGCCGCGGCATCCGTCCTAGCACGAGCGGAGTTTCTGATACGGCTGAAACAACTTTCCGGCGAAGTCGGAACCACACTGCCCAAAGGCGCCTCTCCAGCCGTCGAACGCGCTGCCAGGATGATCATCAAGAAACACGGAAGAGAACGACTCGACTCAGTCGCCAAGCTGCACTTTAAAACGACTCAGGCCGTGCTCGAAGGACTTACCTAGTTTTTACGCACGACAGAGCACCCGTACATGGCTGATCGTGACTTTGAATCCAATCAGATACAACCGTATCGAAAGTGATACGCGAGTATCGTCTCTCCGACATCGCTTCTCCTAAGCCTAACCTTCCTGCACACGAAATCCTGCGTTGCAGGGAGGGCAAGGCTGTTGCATAATTCTCACGTATTGCCACTTATGAGTACCTGGTTGCTACACCGATCAGTCGGAGAGAAAGAATGATCCAAGCGATATTAGGCCAGGCCTGAACTGTCATGTCGAAGATCTTCATCAGCCATTCGAGCCACCCTAACCCGAGAGCTATCAGACTGGTTGCTCCAGACGATGAACGCAAGCAGCTCATTTAAATACAAAGCCTTCATGTCCTACAGCCATGCGGCTGACGGTAAGCTCGCGCCGGCTCTGCAATCCGCCCTGCACCAATTCGCTAAGCCCTGGTACCGACTAAGAGCCATGCGAGTGTTCCGAGACAAGACCAGCCTCGCCATGACGCCTGAGTTGTGGCCAACGATTCAAGAAGCGCTCACCGAGTCGGAGTATTTCCTTCTCTTGGCCTCTTCCCAGGCTGCACAGTCGCCATGGGTTCAAAAAGAAGTGGACTGGTGGCTCCAGCAGCGAGCGGCTGAAACCCTATTTATTGTCCTCACTGAGGGAGAGGCGATTTGGGATTCTAGTACTGGCGATTTCGATTGGGTAAAGACCAATGCCCTTCCGGAAATTTTGCAGGGCAAATTCAAACACGAACCTCTTTATGTCGATCTACGGTGGGCAAAATCGGTCGATAACCTCTCCTTGCGACACTCGCAATTCCGACCTGCGGTCTTGGACATCTCCGCTCCTCTCCTAGGAAGGCCGAAAGACGAGCTGGACGGGGAGGACGTCCAGCAACATCGCCGATTTCGAGCAATTGCGACGGCAGTCACTATTGCACTGACTCTGCTGACACTCTTGCTGACCGTGGGAATCACTGGACTGATTCTCCAGATCAGAGAAACTGGGCAGAAAACCTCCCTCGTTTTAGCGACACAATCGAAGATCGCCGGTGACGAAGGGAACCATGGCCGAGCCCTTCGCTTTGCTGTCCTCGCGGCCCGCGACACGGTGCTGTCACCCCGATCAGCCGAGGGAGAGATGCAACTCTCACGTTCAGCTCATGCGTCACCCGTGTTCTCACAATTCACCCATGAAGCCGGCGTCACCTTTGCCGCCTTCAGCCCCGATGTCAGCAAGGTCGTCACGACTGCCGTTGATCAAACTGCCCGCATCTGGGACGTGGCTACGGGAAAGGAACTGGCTCGGCTGCATCACGAGGACTTCGTTAACGATGCCGTTTTCAGCCCCGATGGCACGACGGTCGTCACGACTGCCCGCGATCAAATTGTCCACATCTGGGACGTGGCCATGGGAAAGGAACTGGCTCGGCTGTATCACGCGGAGTACGTCCACTCGGCCGTCTTCAGCCCCGATGGCACGACGGTCGTCACCGCGTCCAAAGATAAGACCGCCCGCATTTGGGAGGTGGCCACGGGGACGGAACGGGCTCGGCTGCGGCACGAGGCATCCGTTCTCTCTGCCGCCTTCAGCCCCGATGGCAGCAAGGTCGTCACCGCGTCCGAAGATAAGACCGCCCGCATCTGGGAGGTGGCCACGGGGACGGAACGGGCGCAGCTACGTCACGAGAGGGACGTTTTGTCCGCCGGCTTCAGCCCCGATGGCACGACGGTCGTCACGACGTCCTTGGATAAGACTGCCCGCATCTGGGAGGTGGCCACGGGGACGGAACGGGCTCGGCTGCGGCACGAGGCATCCGTTCTCTCTGCCGCCTTCAGCCCCGATGGCAGCAAGGTCGTCACGGCTTCCATGGATCAAACTGCCCGCATTTGGGAGGTGGCGACGGGGACGGAACGGGTGCAGTTGCGTCACGAGGACTCCGTCTGGTCCGCCGTCTTCAGCCCCGATGGCACGACGATCGTCACGACTGCCGGCGATCGCATTGCCCGCATCTGGAGGGCCTCGGGGAAGCAATGGGCGCAGCTGCGTCATGAGGATGTTGTCACCTCGGCTGCCTTCAGTCCCGATGGCATGGCGGTCGTCACGGCGTCCTTGGATAAGACTGCCCGCATCTGGGAGATAGCCACGGGGACGGAATGGGTGCAGCTGCGTCACGAGGACTTCGTTAACGCTGCCGTTTTCAGCCCCGATGGTACAACGGTCGTCACGACGTCCAGCGATCGCACTGCCCGCATCTGGAAGGTGGCCACGGGGACGGAACGGGCGCAGCTGCGTCACGAGGCGTCCGTCACCTCGGCCGTCTTCAGCCCCGATGGCACGACGGTCATCACCGCGTCCAAAGATAAGACCGCCCGCATTTGGGAGGTGGCCACGGGGACGGAACGGGCGCAGCTGCGTCACGAGGGGCCCGTCTGGTCCGCCGCCTTCAGCCCCGATGGCACGACGGTCGTCACCGCGTCCGAAGATAAGACCGCCCGCATTTGGGAGGTGGCCACGGGGACGGAACGGGTGCAGCTGCGTCACGAGGACTTCGTTAACGCTGCCGTTTTCAGCCCCGATGGTACAACGGTCGTCACCGCGTCCGAAGATAAGACCGCCCGCATTTGGGAGGTGGCCACGGGGACGGAACGGGTGCAGCTGCGTCACGAGGGGCCCGTCTGGTCCGCCGCCTTCAGCCCCGATGGCACGACGGTCGTCACCGCGTCCTTGGATAAGACTGCCCGCATTTGGGAGGTGGCCACGGGGATGGAACGGGCCCAGCTGCATCACGAGGCGTCCGTCCACTCGGCCGCCTTCAGTCCCGATGGTACGACGGTCGTCACGACGACTGACGACGATCGCACTGCCCGCATCTGGGAGGTGGCCACGGGGACGGAACGGGCGCAGCTGCATCACGAGGCGTCCGTCACCTCGGCCGTTTTCAGCCCCGATGGCGCGACGGTCGTCACGACTGCCAACGATCAAACTGCTCGCATCTGGGAGGTGGCCACGGGGACGGAACGGGCGCAGCTACGTCACGAGAGGGACGTTTTGTCCGCCGGCTTCAGCCCCGATGGCGCGACAGTCGTTACCAGGTCCCGCGATGTCACCGCCCGCATTTGGGATACCCATTGGGTAACGCAATATCATGGACGAGAGCTGATCAAACGGACTTGTCGAGAAAAGCTTGTCGGGGCCAGTCACCTCACGGCACGAGACATCGTCGCCAGCCCCATGCTCAGTGGCCACGAAGGGGAAGATGTGTGTGATCCCCCATCCTGGTTCTCGCGACTGACGAGGATCTTGGGTTTCGGCGTCAAGCCCGCAGGCAGCTCGAATTAGGTCTTTTGATAAAGAGCGGGCTTGTATTGGAATGGACTATTGTTGGGACGGAACTCTCGATGATGGAGTAGGAAAAGAATCGTTCTTACGTTGTACCTGGAATTTACGCCGATTCACCCACCTCGAGGTCCGAGGGCTTGTTTGCTAAGGCGGAAGCGCCTTCCGTGATCGGTTCCCCTTCCCAATACAAGATCCTCCGGCAATAGGGACAGACGTGCAGATCGTCCGACCGTTTGACTTGCGCGATAAGCTGCGGCGGAATCTGGAGACGGCAGCCGAGACAGATGCCATCACGCACGGCTGCAAGGGGGTGGTCTTTCCGCGAGGCCTTGACCTGGTTGTACCGATCGAGCAGAGCTTTCTCAACCAGCATTGAAGTCTCTCGATGATGAGTTTGGAGTTGAGCCAGTTCCGTCGCAAGCTCCTTGTCCTGTGTGTCCAGTCTCTGCTTCTCCTGTGTGAACACCTTCTCCAGCGCTGTTCCTTTTTCCTGAAGCTCTTTGAGCGTCTTCTGCAACTCGTCGATCTTCTCCATCGTCAACAGAATCTTTTCTTCAAAATCTCCTCGTTTCTTACTCGCCAACTCCAGCTCGAACAAGTGTGCCTGATACTCCTTGTTGGTCTTCAGACTTGTCGCGTGCGATTTCATCTTGTCTGTGTGCGCCTCATGCGCCTCCAGGTCTTTTTCGTGCGAGCGACGTTCTTTAACGGCAGCCTCGACGGCCACCTTCGTGTCGCTTAGGATCCGCGTTGCCTCTCGAAGAGGAGCCTCGGCAGCATCGAGACGTTCGGGGATTTTTCGGCGGATTTCACCGATCTCCATGATTCGGAGATCGAGCTTTTGCAGTTCAATGAGCGGGGAAAGTTTTTGGTTCAACGTATCCTTTCCATCGATGCCGGGGCACTGAAGGAGTCAGGCACCCGCCCAGACTGGTGGGCCCACTAGGACTTGAACCTAGGACCAGCTGATTATGAGTCAGCCGCTCTAACCACCTGAGCTATGGGCCCCGTTCAGAAAGTTCAAAACTCAGGCTGAGGTCGATCATTAGGAACCGGATCCCCAGACTTTCTTCAAGCTTCATCCTCAACCTCGGCCTGAAACGGATTCTAGGCCGCTGCTTCGAGCAGAGTCAAATCGCGCCATCTTGAACTCTGCAACCTATAAGGTCTCGACAAAACTCCTCAGCTTTTTACTGCGGCTCGGATGTCGTAATTTCCTCAAGGCCTTGGCTTCGATTTGCCTGATGCGTTCACGGGTGACTTCAAAATCCTGTCCGACTTCTTCCAAGGTATGATCGGTCGCTTCGCCGATACCGAACCGCTTGCGCAGCACCTTCTCCTCACGAGGCGTCAAGGTTTCCAAGGCGCTGTTGATCTGTCGTTGCAAGTCGTAACGAATAGCCGCTTCCAGCGGAGACACGGCCTTCTTGTCCTCGATGAAATCGCCGAGATGGCTGTCTTCCTCCTCACCGATCGGCGTTTCGAGCGAGATGGGCTCGCGGGCGATTTTGAGGATCTTCCGGACTTTGTCCAACGGCAGATCCATGCGCTCGGCGATCTCTTCTGGCAGAGGCTCGCGACCCAATTTCTGCACAAGGTGCCGGGAGGTCCGAATGAGCTTATTGATTGTTTCGATCATGTGAACCGGAATCCGGATTGTGCGTGCTTGATCCGCAATAGCTCGGGTGATCGCCTGACGAATCCACCAGGTGGCGTAGGTGCTGAACTTATAGCCGCGCTTATACTCGAACTTGTCCACCGCCTTCATCAACCCGATATTGCCTTCCTGAATCAAGTCGAGGAACTGGAGGCCTCGATTCGTGTATTTCTTTGCGATGCTGACCACGAGCCGCAAATTCGCCTCGACCAACTCCGCCTTCCCACGCTTCACCCTCTCTTCGGCCAAATCGAGATGCTTGACCGCATCCTTGATTTCTTCAGCCGGAACAAGCGCCTCTTCCGTTTCCAACTGACGAATCTTCGCCTTGGCGGTTTGATAGACTTTCCGAATCTCGGCCAGAGCTTCTTCCGACACTCCGGTCCTCCGCCTGACCGCCATGAAGTCCTGACGGCTCCGGCACATCTTCCTCAGCAATTCGGCACCGGCCTCGCCCCCCACACCGATCCGCCGTTGGCAGCTGATCGCCTCCCGTTCGGCGGCGCGGATCTGTACCGCCAGATCGCGGACACGCTGGACCATTCGGTCTTTGAGCACACCATGGAGGTTGACCGATTCGATTTTGTTCACCACTTGCTGGCGGATCGCATCGAACTGCTTCCTGAACTTCTTCTGCTTGACCGGATCATTGCCGAGAGGCTTGCTCTTTTCGGCCATCGCCTTCAGCGCGAGCGAGACCTTCCGCACGGCATTCAACGACTCCAGGGTCTTGACTCGCAATTCCTCGTAATCCCGCTCCACCGGTGGCTGGTCTTCTTCAAAATCCTCTTCGGTCTCCTGGACCGGCACGATCTCGCGCACGTCGATCTTGGCGTTCTTGAGCTGATCCCGAAGAGCCAAGACGAATTCGATGGTCATCGGCATGCCATAGATCACCGAAGCGATATCGTTTTTCCCTTCTTCAATCCGTTTGGCGATTTCGATCTCGCCTTCGCGACTGAGAAGAGCCACACTTCCCATTTCCTTGAGGTAAAGCCGCACAGGATCGTCGGTACGACTGAGTGCGCCAGGCGTCAGATCGATTGCCTTATCGTTATCCTCCTCGGAATCCGATTCGACATCTTCCACATCTTCGCCGACTTCGCCATCGGATCGTTTCTGAGGCCGATCCCCATCGCCCGCGTCGATGATTTCGATATCCATTTCACCGAACATCGCCATAATGCTGCCGAACTGATCGGAAGACACGACTTCAGCGGGCAAGGTGCTGTTGAGCTCGTCATACGTCAGAAACCCCTTTTCCTTTCCGATCGTGATCAGCTTCTTCACCTCACCGAGCAACTCTTGTTTCGACATGACTACTCCTTCACCAATGAAACCACACCGGCGGTCGGCGTGCCGGCTTTCCGCATCCGTACCTCATTGATCTGGATATTCAGTAGGCGCGCCTCGTCACCCCGGCCTTCGCGTTCAGCCGTTTTCAGTCTGGCAATGAGCTCACCCATGACCTGCTCCGATCGCTTTCGGTCCAGACAGTCAAAACAGGCCGCAATGTGCGCCGGCACATCGTCGAAATGATCTTCGCGCATCGACAATTCCGTCGCCAGAGCACCACAATCGAACTCGGCCACCGACTCATCCAATACCGGCTGGACCTGAATGCGCCCGTCGCGATCCACATGGGCGAGCGCGATCTCGACGAGCTTGCGGCAAGGCGCGACGGTAAAGGACTCCGGCCGCAGGCGACGGACATCGGCAGGCGTAAATTTTCCGTGCAGCAGCAGTAAGAGCAGATCCCGCTCTTCAGGGAGCCCTTTGAACAGGGCATTGAGCGGAGTTCCCCGTGCGGGCTGCGCGCGCGGCGCTTCCGCGCCTCCTTTGGGCTGAGTCAGAAGCGCCGGATAGCGCTCGATCAGCCGGGCCTCGCTGATCCTCAGTCGTTCCGACACGATTTTGATGCGCTCCTGCCGCTCAATAGGATGCTCGCTCTTCTGCAGAATTCGCAGCACCTCATCGACGCTTCGGATGCGGCTTTCCAGCGAGCCGTCGTCGGCCTCCTTGATTCTGTGATTCAGCGCATAGTCCAAGAGACTCGGAGCTGCCGCTTCCAGCTGGGCAAACGCCTCGGCACCTTCCTTGTGCACAAACGTATCAGGGTCCTCACCAACCGGAAGGGTGACGACTTTGACGCTCAATCCGCTGTTGACGAAAAGATCCAATCCTCTCAAGGCGGCTCGTACACCGGCTGCATCAGGGTCAAAGAGCAACACGACCTTGTCGGCAAACCGCCGCAGGGCATGAATATGGTCAGCCGTCAAGGCCGTCCCCAGCGTGGCGACGGTATGGGTGAGCCCAGCCTGGTGGAGCGCGATCGCGTCAAAATAGCCTTCGACGACGATCACCGTCTTTGTCCGCACGATCGCCTCACGCGCCTGATCGAAGGCGAAGAGGGTCTGGCCCTTCTTAAACAACGGCGTATCGGGCGAATTGAGGTACTTGGGCGTGCGGTCGTCCAACACACGGCCGCCGAATCCCACCACGCGCTTGCGCAGATCGGTGATCGTGAACATGAGCCGCCCATGAAACTTGTCATAGTAACCGTTACCGTTTGGCCTCGGGCTTCCGAGCCCAGCCGTTATGATCTCGCTGTGAGAGAATCCTTTTCGAGTAAGGGACTTGAACAACCCGTCCCACTCTGCGGACGACACTCCAAGTTGGAACGACTCCACTGTCGATTGTAGGATGCCTCGTCTGTTCAGATATTCACGAGCCGTGGCACCGATTTGGGGATCGCGAAGATTGTCTTGAAACCACGTCATGGAAGCGCGGTTCATTTCTTCAATGCGATGGGTCTGCCCACGTTGCGTTCGTTCTGCAGGCGACTCTTCCAACACGATGCCCACCTTGTCTCCAAGCTCCCGCAGCACCTCCGGAAAGGTTGCCCCGGTAATTTTTGTCAGAAAGGCAAAGACATCTCCCCCAGCCTTGCAGCCGAAACAGTAAAACATTTGTTTGGATGGACTAACGGAGAAAGAAGGGCTCTTTTCCTGATGAAACGGGCACAACCCCACGAGGTTCTGACCTGCCCTCCTCAGCGAGACATGGCGCCCGACGACATCCGCAATATCTACCCGATCTTTTATTCGATTCTTGATCTCGTCCGCAATCAAGCCTCGGCCCACCAGAGTCGCAGCTCCTACGTTCCCGTCGCGCACGACCGGACGAGTCGGTTGATAAGCAATAGGAATAATTGACCGGTCAGATTAACAGACGAGCTGAAAATCTGTCAATTCAGAGAATTTCGTCACCCTGGAGGCCAGGCCATATGACGGCCGCCCATGACGTGAAAATGCAGATGGAAGACGGTTTGACCTCCATTTCGTCCGGTGTTCGCCACGAGACGGAATCCTGAGTCGGCTAGGCCTTTGTCATTCGCGACTTTCCTACAGGTCAGCAGCAACTGTGCCAGCAGCGCCTGATCTGACTCACCCATGTCTTGAATAGAAGCCACATGTCGTTTGGGAATCACCAGGGTATGCACCGGTGCCTGGGGATGGATGTCGTCAAAGGCCAGGGTCTGGTCGTCTTCGTAAACAATCTTGGCGGGGATGGTCTTCACCACAACCCTGCAGAACAAACAGTCGCTCATAGCCGGTTCCTCACTTATCCGTCCTCAACCCGGACTTGCCGAATCGCTTGCCTAACTCTTGATAGATATCTGATAGCGCCAGATCATGATACCCCAGTACCATCAGGACATGGAAAAATAGATCCGCCACCTCATAGACGACCTCTTCTTTCTTGCCGCCTTTCGACGCCAGCAGCACCTCACCCGCCTCCTCCGCCACCTTTTTCAGAATCTTGTCGTGCCCTCCCTCAAATAGCTTTGAGGTATACGAACCGGCCTGGGGGCTGGAGCGGCGCTCCCGAATCGTCCGCAGGACACTTTCAAGAATTCCACCCTGCGCATCTTGCGCCTTTCGATGAACGACGTGGCCTTGTTCATCCATTCTAGAAAAGAAGCAGGCCCGCTCGCCTGTATGACAAGTCGGCCCAGCTGGGTGCGCCTTCACCAAAACCGTATCACAATCGCAGTCAATAAAGAGCTCCTTCACGTGTAGCGTATGACCGGATGTTTCGCCTTTTTCCCAGAGCTTGTTTCGAGACCGACTCCAGAAGTGCACCCTCCTGGTCGCAACCGTCTTCGCGAAAGCCTCTTGGTTCATGTACCCGAGCATCAGCACTGTCCCGTCGAGCCAATCCTGAATGACGGCCGGAAGAAGCCCCTCGCTGTCGAACTTGAACTGATCTGCCATTCCCTGCCCCATCGTGTCATGCCACTTGAGGAAGATGATCTGATCGGACGGGGACACCACGTTCCCGTAAATACGCTTTCGCCTGAGAGATCGTATAGGTCCGAAAGTGAAAAATCGAAGCGGCCAGGACTGCGTCCGCTTTCCCTTTCACAAAACCATCGTAGAGATGGTCGAGCGTCCCGACTCCGCCCGATGCGATGACCGGAATGGACAGAGCGCCGGACACGGCAGCAGTCAGATCCAAATCGTACCCGGTTTGCCGACCATCCTGATCCATGCTGGTCAATAAGATTTCTCCGGCACCGTACTGGTCCATCCGCTTTGCCCACTCAACCGCGTCAAGTCCCGTCGCATGGCGACCGCCGTGCGTGAAGACCTCCCAGTGATCACTCGCTGCACGCTTGGCGTCGATGGCAACGACGATGCATTGCGTCCCGAAACGTTGAGCGGCTTCTCTGACAAACTCGGGCCGTCGAACTGCCGCTGTATTGATGCTGACCTTATCTGCTCCGGCATTCAACAAGGCCCGAATATCGTCGAGGGTTCCCACGCCCCCGCCGACCGTCACCGGCATAAAGACCCGCGCAGCCGTGCGTTCAACGACGTCGATGATCGTCTTCCGATTTTCATGCGAGGCTGTAATATCGAGAAAGCAGAGCTCGTCCGCTCCTTCACGATCATACCCCGCGGCCGCTTCGACCGGGTCACCGGCATCGCGAAGATTCACAAAACTGACACCCTTGACTACGCGGCCCTCTTTGACATCCAGACAGGGAATGATGCGCTTGGTCAGCATGTGGCGCTGGTTAGTGAGAAAGCACCGCCACAGCGGCTTGATAATCCAGTTTGCCGTCATAGAGTGCTTTGCCAATAATCGCTCCCTGGATCTTAGGGCCGATCGATCGCACGGCTTTCAGATCATCCAGAGATGTGATCCCTCCCGATGCAATCACCGGAAACGAGGAGAATTCAACGATTTCTTTCAGCGCGGAAAGGTTTGGGCCGTTCAGCATTCCATCCCGCGCGATATCCGTATAGATGACGGCAGCAATCGGGCAGTCCGATAGTTCTTTCACCAGATCTATCGCTTTGATACCCGACATCGCGGTCCAACCCTTAACCGCGACTCGTCCGTCACGCGCATCAAGGCCGAGTACGATCTGCCGCGGAAATTCCCGGCAAGCCTGATCGAGGAGAGTCCGATTGGTGAGTGCAGCCGTGCCGAGCACCACGCGGGAGACACCGGCATGCAGATACTGCCGAACCGTTTCAATGGTCCTGATGCCACCACCGACCTGAACAAGCGCAGTGACCGATTTCATGATGGACTGGATCTGCCGTAAGTTTTTGGGTTCGCCGTCAACCGCTCCGTTCAGATCGACCACATGAATCAAACTGGCTCCACTCTGTTGCCACTTACGGGCAACCTCGGCAACGTCATAAGAATAGACCGTCTCTGCAGCCATATCGCCTTGGCGCAACCGAACGCAGCGCCCATCTTTAAGATCAATTGCCGGGATGATGATCATGGTCTCTGCAGTTCCCGGAGCCTGTCGACTTAGCGGCTCGTCCCGAATGGCATCACTTTGACGAGTTCTTCGGCACCAAATTGAGCCAGCTCATCGGCCGTGACATAGCGTCCGCGTCGATGGACGGCATCGATGAAATCTTCATTCATCGGTCTCTGCCGTTCATAATAACCACCTTCCCAGAGGACCGACCCGTCGGCAGAGATGACTTTCACTTCAAATCCAACCGCGGCCGGCGGACTCGCGCCGAGGGGACCTCCGACTCGTTCTTGATACACCAGCACCTTGCCGATCAGTGCAGCATCGACGGCCAGCCTGTTCGCCGTGCTCGCCGCAGCCGTTTCCTTCGTCGTTTCACTTTCGTCTGACGAGGCTTCGGCGGTTTTCATCGCTTCACGAGGAGCGATGACCCTGATGCCCTGTTTGTGGCGCAGGCGATTCCAAACCAATTCGGTGATCCGCTCCGGGACGTGGGGAGGAATGGAGGAGGTGGTTTGCGCCAATCGTCCCCTGGGAGGAGGGATGCCCTCCGGCGAGATATCCGACCTTTTGGCCCCTTCCGGTACTCCCATGTATGGATCGGTCGACTCAATGAGCTGTTGCGACTCAATTGCGGTAAAAGGAAGCACCACGAGCGAAGTGATCGTATACCGATTGAGCTGGGACGACGTCTTCGTCGACACCTTGGGGCCGCTGCACCCCTGCAAAACGATCAGCGCGATGATCGAGGTGAGTAAAGGAACAGGTCCGAAATAATATCGTTTCGATGTCCTGATCATTTCCAGTTACCGAAATTCTTCATCAATCGCAAACCTGAGCTCTGGCTTTTCTCCGGATGAAACTGACACGCCACCACATTGTCTTTCCAGATGCTCGACGTGAAGGGAATGCCGTACGTCGTCGTCGTGGCCGTAAGCTGCTTGTCACCTGGATCTACGAAAAAAGAATGAACGAAATACCAATAGGCTCCATCGGCGATGCCCTCGAACAGCGGGCAAGGCCGTCGGATGCAGACCTGGTTCCATCCCATGTGCGGAACCTTCAACGGCTGATCCTTTGAGAAAGCGCGAACTCTCCCGGGAAAGATATCGAGCCCTTCATGCTTGCCGAACTCCTCACTTTCGGTAAACAGCAGTTGAAAGCCCAGGCAAATCCCCAAGAACGGTTTTCCCGATTGGATCGCGGTTTTGATGGGCTCGATCAACCCATACTGCCTCAAGTTCGACATGCAATCGCCGAAAGCTCCGACTCCGGGCAAGACCACATGACTCGCATTCTGAAGTGTGGCTGCGTCGCGTGTGACCATGGCCTGGCACCCCACCACCTCGAAGGCTTTGGAGACACTACGGAGGTTTCCCATCCCGTAGTCGATAATAGCAATCATGCTAGCCACCTAAGAGGTTGTAACAATACCGCAAACGTGAAGCTTCCTGCCACTGGCGATCTGAGCGGACATACTGGCACGCTGCCGAAGACAAACCAAGTTCCCCGATGTGCACTCACAAGGCCTGCCCCTCATTCCATTCCCTGGTCCTTTGGCTGTGTTGACTTGGACTCAAAATGGTCACGTAAGGCTTTCTTGCTCACCTTCGGATGGCCAAAGCCTCCTCCCAACCCCATTTTATTACCTTCTCTAAAGACAACAACAAGCGGAGAGTCACAACTGATGAATTCTGATGTAGGTGGAGCCGTGCTCAGACACCAATAGAGCTGCCTAAGATTCTTCTCAACCGTCTCGAATCTACGTAGCGTTTCAGCTAGGGCAAATGTGTTATTAACCTTGATCTCGAATCGTCGCTCAAGGTTCTCGACAAGATCTTGTAGTTCGGCCACGGTTAAATTTGGATGCTTATTCGTTTAAAGCCATTCAAATGCCTTCGAAAGTCGTTCCTGGTCTCTCACCAGGTTCTCCATGTTGATAATGCTGGAATTCACAACCAACTGTTTGACTGCATTGATAGTTCTTGGCACACGGAGATATAAATATGCGAGGAATTCAGAAATCACCAACATCTGCTTTACTGCAGATCAAAGCTCTTTACATAGAACTCCGGCACGTAGTGGTTTCGCTTGTAAGCCATAAGAAATTACGAGGAACAAAGGCAAGCAACCAAAATTGGAACTCTACCGTCACACATTCCCAGCACCAAGATCAAAACACGAAAGGCAGGCTCCCTTTCAGAAACCTGCCTCTCCAGACAAACCACATTTGGCTGCGCTTCCTGCGTTACAGCATCCCCTTCGTTGAGAGGACCTTGCCTGCCAGCCGTTCTTCCAGCATCGTCGCTTGATCGAGCGCCTTAGCCAACGCCTTGAAAATCGCTTCCATGATGTGGTGGGGGTTTCGGCCATAGAGTAGGTTCACATGCAGGTTGAGGCCTCCGTGGGTCACAAATGCCTGAAAGAAATCCTCGAACAGGCCGAGATCAAACGATTTGATCTTCCGGTCCGGTAACGCCACATTGTAGACGAGGAATGGTCGGCCGCTCAGATCGACCGTGACTTGAGCCAGCGTTTCATCAAGAGGCGCCGAGGCAAACCCAAACCGCTTGATTCCAGCCTTTTCGCCCAAGGCCTGATGGAGCGCCTTCCCCATCACGATCCCGACATCCTCCACCGTATGATGCTCATCGATGTCGAGGTCGCCCTTCGCCTGGACGGTCAGATCAAAAAACCCATGTTTGGCGAGCAGCTCCAGCATATGGTCGAAAAAGCGGATGCCGGTCTCGATTTTCCCTTGCCCGCTCCCGTCCAAGGTCCACTCGACACGGATGTCGGTTTCTTTGGTCGTTCGTGAGACATTCGCCTGTCGTGGAGCAGATTCGTTCTTCTTCATGAAAACCTGCTCTGCGCCGATTTGACATGGGCATCAAACCCTTCAATCTGCGCCAGCCGAATCAACGGATCCTTGATCTTTGCCAATTCTTGCTTCGTGTAGTGCACGATGTTGCTGACCTTCACATAGTCGTTGACGGACAGAGGTGAAAAGAACCGCGCAGTGCCTCCTGTCGGCAAGACATGATTCGGACCCGCGACATAATCGGCGACCGACGGTGGCGTATAGCGCCCCAAGAACAACGCTCCTGCATGACGGATCTTCTCCAAATAGTCGAACGGATTATCCACAGAGAGGGTCAGATGCTCGGCTGCGATCTCGTTGGCGACCGCAATGGCCTCGTCCATGGTCGACACGACGAACGCCACCGAATGGCGCGCAATCGACTTTGACGCGATCTTTTCTCGCTGGAGCCCTCTGAGTTGATCCTCGATCGATTTAGACACATCTTTGGCCAATCGCTCCGATGTCGTGACAAGAAACACCTGCGCATCCTCGTCATGCTCCGCTTCACATAGTAAATCTGCTGCCACATGCGCCGGTTTTGCGTCGTCATCCGCGACCACCAGCAACTCACTGGGGCCGGCGACCATGTCGATTCCAACTGTTCCGTAAAGCAATCGTTTCGCGGTAGCCACGTAAATATTCCCGGGACCGACGATCTTGTCGACCCGGCCGATGGTTTTCGTCCCATAGGCAAGCGCCGCTACCGCCTGAACGCCGCCGACGCGATAAATCTCGGTGACCCCGGCAATATCAGCAGCGACCAACAAATAGGGATTAATTCCGTCTCTCTGAGGCGGTGTGACCATCACAACGCGCGGGACTCCGGCCACTTTGGCAGGAATGGCGCACATCAGCACAGACGACGGATACACGGCTTTCCCTCCAGGCACATACACTCCAACGGCGTCGACTGGCCCGACAACCTGCCCCAGCGTGGCATCCCCGTCCTGATACATCCACGTCTTAGTCTGCTGCCGTTCGTGAAACGACGTCACCCGCTGGGCGGCTAACCGCAGCGCATCGCCCTCGTCCTTCCTGATATGGAAGTAGGCGTTCTTGACCTCCTCCGAAGTGACACGTAAGGAGTCCGGCTTCAGTACCACCCTATCGAATTGCGCGGTGTAGCGAAGGAGGGCTTTGTCGCCGCCTCGCTCCACAGCTTGCAAAATTGCACGTACGGCTTTTTCAACCGCTGCGCCGGTCACCCGCCCTCGAAGCGCAACTTTCTTCAAGGATGGAAGAAAGTTGCGATCCGCCTGTGTGACAATCTTCATGAGCGAACCATTTTTTTCTTACGCATGCCTACAGCCGGCGGACGACCATTGCCGGATGCTGCACCCTCATTTCGTACCGCCGCCCTGAGCTTACGAATCAACTCCATCAGCGGTTCCTGTTTGAGTCGAAGACTCGCCCGGTTGACGATGAAACGAGCCGTCGATTGGGCAATGACTTCAAGTTCGACGAGATCATGCGCTTTGAGGGTGCCGCCGGTTTCAACCAAATCCACGATCCGATCCGCTAATCCTACTATCGGAGCCAACTCAATCGAGCCGTATAACTTGACGATCTCGACCGGAATCCCGCGCGCATTGAAATAACTCCCGGTGATCCTCGGGTATTTCGTTGCAACCCGAACCTTGGACGTCAGGCGATCATTCGCCCCCTCTCCCCGGAGCGCGGCGACGGAGATTCTACACGCTCCAAAACCCAAATCCAATGGCTCATAGACATCGCTTTCTTGCTCCATCAGGACGTCTTTCCCGACGATTCCGGCATCCGCTCCACCGTACTCCACGTACGTCGGCACATCGCTGGGGCGAACGATGAGGAAGGTCATGTCATTTTCTGGACTAACAAATATCAGTCGTCGACTATCCGCCGACAATCCGACAATCTCGTAGCCGGCTCGCCGAAAGAGATCCAGGGCGGACTCTATGAGCTTTCCTTTTGACAACGCGATCGTCAGCATGGGAGACCTCTAGTGTACCTTCATCGTGGTCGGTCGGCGTCGTATGTCGGCTCCTAAGGCTCCTAATTTCTCTTCAATTCGCTCATATCCCCGATCAAGATGATAGACACGTTGGACCTGGGTCACGCCCTCTGCAGCCAAACCTGCGACAATCAGACTGGCGCTCGCGCGGAGGTCGGATGCCATGACGGGAGCTCCGGTAAGTTTCTTACCTCCAGTCACCATCAATCGATTTCCTTCCACGCGGATATCCGCTCCCATACGCCGCAATTCTTCTACATGCATAAACCGGCTCTCAAACACGGTCTCGGTGATGACACTCGTACCTTCGGCTAGGCTCATCAATGCAACCATCTGCGCCTGCATATCGGTGGGAAACCCTGGGAAAGGCAAGGTCCTCATGTCAGTTCCCCGTAGTTTATCCGGCATAGTCAGGCAAACCCAGTCTTTTCCTTCCTGTACATGGGCCCCAGCCTCGCGCAGTTTCATCAAAACTGCTTCAAGGTGGGTCGGACGACAGTGTGTCGTGGTCACATCCCCATGAGTCATGGCCCCTGCAGCCAGATACGTACCCGCCTCAATTCGATCTGGAATCACTTCGTGGTCTCCACCATGCAGTTCGCGCACTCCCTCTATCGTGATCGCATCGGTTCCTGCACCATGAATTCGCGCACCACGCTTGACCAGAAACTCGGCCAGATCCACGATCTCCGGCTCCTTGGCCGCATTTTCCAGCATGGTGACCCCTTCAGCAAGCGACGCCGCCATCATGAGGTTTTCAGTACCGGTCACCGTCGGTGTATCACAGTAAATCCGTGCACCCCTCAATCGTTTCGCCTTGGCCGTGATATAGCCATGTTCGATGGAAATGTCAGCCCCTAGCTTTTCCAATCCTGCCAAATGAAGATTCACCGGTCTGGAACCGATTGCGCAACCTCCAGGGAGAGACACCTTGGCCTCACCCCAGCGCGCAACCAGCGGCCCCAGCACCAGAACCGACGCACGCATGGTCTTGACGAGATCGTACGGAGCTTCTGTTGATGCAATCACCTCCGCTTGAATGACCGCTCGGTTACCCTCGTGCAACACATTTACCCCGAGAATCCCTAGGAGCTTTCCCATCGTCAGGACATCCACGACCCTCGGAACATTCGTGATGACACAGTCCCCGCCTCCCAGAATGGTCGAAGCCAAGATCGGAAGCGCGGAGTTTTTTGCACCACTAATGCGAACTTCCCCGGCCAACCTATTGCCGCCGTTGATGAGAATTTCATCCATACCCTGGTCCTAACCGGCCCGCCGCGCGATCATCACCCGTTCGATTCCGACTTCGTCTTTGACCGTTTGAAGCCCTGTGTAGCCCCCTGCTCGTTCCGCAGCCTGTCGCACAAGGGGAGCTTGGCCTTGACCAAGCTCCATGACGAGTAATCCACCGGGCACGAGGAATAGTCGTGCATCGTCCAGCAATCGTTCATGGAACTCCGTTCCCTGCTGCCCGGCCACCAATGCCGCCCGTGGCTCAAAATCCCGGACCTCGGGCTGTAAATCGGCCCAGACCGCTTCAGCGATGTACGGAGGGTTGGAGACGACCGCATCCACCGCGCCTACCAAATTACATTCGTGCAAGGCAGAGAAGAGATCCCCTTTCTTCCAAGTTATGTTGTCGCTGACTCCGTGTCTCTCCGCATTGCCCCTTGCAACAGTCAACGCGTCTCCGGAGCAATCCAGAGCAAAAATCCGCGTGCCGCTCAGGATGGTCGCCAAGGTCACGGCCACACAACCGGAACCTGTTCCCACATCGACCAGTACGGCACCTTCCGCAAATCCTCCCTCTCTGACAACCGCTTGAACAAGGAGTTCGGTCTCAGGCCGAGGAATCAACACCGCCGAATTCACCTGAAAGTCGAGGCCGCAGAACTCCTGTGTTCCCAAGATATACTGGAGCGGTTCACGCGCCATCCGCCTCGATACTACTGATTCGGCACGAGCGAGATCTTCGCCCGACACCGGTTGGTCTCTCCGACTTACCAACTCGTGATGTTGCTTTCCCAACGCGTAGGCCAACAACCAGAGCGCTTCTTGAGCCGCATTTGTGTTTCCAGATGTCTCCAAAGCACGTTGGGCCCATGTGATCAGCATGCCGATCGTCTTCGGATTTGCAGGAATGGGGGCGGGCATCGTTACACGTTGGCGGTTTCGGCCTGCTGCTGTTGAGCCTTCAGCGCTTGAATGATCTCGTCGAGATCACCTTCCATCACCAATTCCAGCTTGTGAAGCGTCACACCGACTCGGTGATCCGTGACACGATTCTGTGGAAAATTGTAGGTTCGAATTTTCTCGCTTCGCTCTCCGGTCCCTACCTGAGATTTCCTGTTCTGAGCGATCTCTGCTTCTTGTTTTTCCCGTTCAGCTTCGACAATCCGGGCACGCAACGTGCGCATGGCTTTGGTCCGATTTTTCAACTGCGACCGCTCATCTTGGCACGTCACGACCACACCCGTGGGCAGATGCGTAATGCGAACGGCCGAATAGGTGGTGTTCACACTCTGTCCACCGGCCCCGGATGAGCAAAATGTATCGATCCGCAAATCCTTCGGATCAATCTGCACATCCACTTCGTCAACTTCCGGCATGACCGCCACCGTCACGGTCGACGTGTGAATGCGACCACTCGCTTCGGTCACCGGGACCCGCTGCACCCGGTGAACGCCGGCTTCATACTTAAAATGGCTGTAGGCTCCCTTGCCTTCGATCAATGCGACAACGTTCTTATAGCCTCCGATGCCTGTTTCAGAGGCTTCGACCGTATCGACCTTACATCCTTTCTTTTCTGCGTACTTGGCATACAAGCGAAATAGCTCTCCGGCAAATAAGCCCGCCTCGTCCCCACCGGTCCCAGCGCGAATTTCCAGCACCAAACTCTTTTCATCCCGCGGGTCTCTTGGAATCAAGAATTCCCTGACTCGTTCCTCAATTTCCGCCTTCTGTCGCTCCAGCTCGATTTTTTCCTCCGCCGCCAACTTGTGCAACTCACCACCGGCCGACGGGTCGGCGAGAATCCCCATCGCATCTTCCAGCTGCTTCGCGTATTCATGGTAGGCTCCAAAGAGTCTGGCTGCCGGTTCCAGGTCGGTCCGTTCCTTACTCAGCTTGCGCAACAAGCTCGGTTGGCTCGCAACGGATGGATCCATGAGTTGATCGGTCAACTCCTGAAAGCGTGATGCGAGGCTTTCCCATTTTTTGCGTAACGCTGTTTCCATCGTTTCACACCTAGACCTTCACAACAACACCACTGCAACAAAAAAAGAGACCCTGCTTCAAACACGAAGCAGGGTCTCTTTTTTATCCGGGTGATGCGCTACTTACCTTTCTTCGCGTACTTCTTTTTGAACCGCTCAACGCGTCCTTCAGTGTCCACAATCTTTTGGGTGCCGGTGAAGAATGGGTGGCAATTGGAACAGATATCAATGCTGATGTCACCGATGGTCGAACGTGTCTTGAACGAATTCCCGCAGGCGCAGTGAACGGTCGCCTCACGATAGACTGGATGAATGCCCTTCTGCATGACCTGGAACTCCTTACTGAAGAATTACAAGCGCCTCTGCCCCATTCCCAAGGGGGAATACTTTATCTGAAGGGAGCATAAGAAACAAGCAGCACATTATCGATTCATCGATTGCAGGAACTCCTGATTGTTCTTGGTGCCCCCGATCTTATCCATAAGGAATTCCATTGCTTCCATGGTCCCCAAGGGACTGAGCACCTTGCGCAGAATCCACATCTTGTTAAGCCGATCCTTGTCCACCAACAGTTCTTCTTTTCTCGTCCCGGACTGACTGATATCGATCGCCGGAAAGAGACGCTTGTCGGCCAGACGGCGATCCAAGTGCACCTCCATGTTGCCGGTTCCTTTGAATTCTTCGAAAATGACGTCGTCCATGCGGCTGCCGGTGTCCACAAGCGCAGTCGCCATGATGGTGAGGCTTCCGCCGTTCTCGATATTGCGAGCAGCTCCAAAGAAGCGTTTGGGCCGCTGCAGCGCGTTGGAATCCAGGCCGCCGGAGAGCACCTTGCCGCTGGGCGGTGCAATGGTGTTATAGGCTCGTGCAAGCCGCGTGATACTGTCCAGCAGGATGACGACGTCCTTCTTATGTTCGACAAGCCGCTTCGCTTTCTCCAGCACCATTTCCGCCACTTGAGCATGTCGCTGCGCCGGTTCATCAAACGTGGAACTGATGACCTCCGCCTTCACCTGTCGCTGCCAGTCGGTGACTTCTTCCGGTCGTTCGTCGATCAACAGAACGATGAGTGTGACTTCATTGTGGCTCTTGAGAATGGCCCGGGCGATCGCCTGAAGAAGCATCGTTTTGCCGGTTCGTGGAGCAGCGACAATCAATCCACGTTGACCTTTACCGATCGGTGTAATCAGATCCATGACCCTGGTGCAGTATTCTTCTCGGTCAAATTCCAATTGGATCCGCTCTTCAGGGTAGAGTGGAGTCAGGTTATCGAAAAGAATCTTGTCTCGAGCAACCTCCGGATCCTCGTAGTTGACCTTCTCAACTTTCAGAAGAGCGAAATACCGTTCGCTCTCCTTCGGAGGACGGATCTGGCCCGATACGATGTCACCCGTGCGGAGGTTGAACCGACGAATCTGAGAGGGTGAAATGTAAATGTCGTCAGGACCCGGCAGGTAATTGGAATCCGGCGCCCGCAAGAAGCCGAATCCGTCCGGAAGGGTTTCCAGGACTCCCTCTCCAAAAACCACGCCGTTTTTTTCGGTCTGAGCCTGTAGAATGGCAAAGATCAACTCCTGCTTCCTCAAATTGGCAGCCCCCTCGATCTTCAGCTCACGGGCTACATCGTTGAGATCCGCGATTGACTTCTGTTTCAATTCTGCAAGATGCATCACTTCCCCCCTAGCTACTGACATACGACTCCTCTCGAGCCAATGGTGTTGATACTCTCCGAAATACGCTCAAACTGATTGGTCATGCGAAACGTGTCTTTGTCTTGGCGACGAGCCTTAGGTTTTGGTCTGTTGGGTTGGGATAACTTGTGGAAGTTCTTTGTCTGAATTTGTGTGGGGAAATAGTGTTGTCTTTTATCCCCCGATGTTCACTGCCCACGCGAGATCTTTGGTCGGCCTTCTGATCGCTTGGCTCGCATGCTGCTAGACTTGATTCGAGACAGGTTCCGGAGTTGAAATTCTTCGCTGGAGAGAATCAATCGCCTGAATGCTAGAGTGATAATACTCAGGCAGGGTTCTGTTGTCAACTGGCATCTAGAATATTAGTTCCGTCTGCTGCATGAGGAATAATTTATCCTGTTCTCGGGTTGTTCCCTGAATTTAAAGTGTGTTACACAGTATCAACTTATTATATACGGTTATATACGACGAGTATGACATGGCTCGTGACGAAAACGAAACCAGCCCGGATCGCGTGTTTTCACTTCTCGAAGCTAATCAGCTCATCCCTCAGCTCCAGTTGCATCTATCAACCGTCCGAGAAGGTAAAGCCGTCCTTATCCGAACCCGTGAAGAGGTGAGCAAAGCATCGGCCAATGCATGTTTCGGAGGTGGGACACCAGCTGGCGTATCCTACGTGAAATGCCTCCAGGGCATCAGCGCCAACCTCCATGCCATCCACGAGTTGGGAGTCGTTGTAAAGGACATCGATCTTGGGCTATGCGACTTCCCTCATATCCGTGATGGTCGAGTCGTCTACTTGTGCTGGAAACTCGGCGAAAAAGAGATCCGATGGTGGCACGAAGTCACATCCGGATACAACGATCGTTGTCCTATCGAAGAAGATCCCGCCTAAGTAGTCCTCAAGAGGGGGTCAGAAAACAGCACCGGGGCGCGCAGTGGGTGAAGGCATGAAGTTCGTCATCATCGGGTACGACAGCCCACAGGGGGAGGCCAGACGGAAAATCCATCGGACCGCCCACTTAGCGAACCTCGAACCACTGGATAGGCAAGGGCGAGTCGTCCTCGCAGGCCCTCTTACGGATAAAGCCGGAAGCTTGCTGGTGCTGGAATTTGAGACGCAGGAGGAGGCTGAAAACTTCATCAACCATGACCCCTATACGGTTCATGGAGTCTTTGAACGAGTTGAAATTCACCCGTTTCTTCAGGTTTTCCCCAAATCTCCCCCGTAAGCTCCGTTCACTCATTCTCAAGATTTCGCCTCCTCTTTCGAAGCATTGTCCCATGCTAAACCGAGCGGTATAGTGCTCCTATGAATTTTCGGCCTGTACGACAGATTGTTCTCGTCGCCGCCTCATTTTTTATCATGTCTCAGCCTGCATGGGCTTCGGAAACCACGGTAGTGACCGAGGGACGTTATGTGATGGGAGATAGCGACACTCTCGCAATGGCTGAGGAACGAGTCCTTCGGCTGGCTCAACGCAGAGCGATTGAAGAGGCCGGACTGTATATCGAGTCCACATTTCAAGACATAGAAAAAGCCTCCTCCGGGAAGAGCTTGCAGTCCAGTTCATTGGAGATCCGGACTATTGCTGTCGGGATCACAAAAACCGAAATCCTGGAATCGCGACGTTCCTTCGACAATGATCGACTAAGTTTCTAGGCTCTCCGCAGATTGGAGTGGGTAAATGAGAGCGTCTCTTGTTCTCCAACTCCGCAGCCAGCCTGCGGTGTGGCGTGATCGTCTGATACTCGAATCGTGTCCGAGATCTGTGGCAAACTCCGGGCAGCCTTTGGCCAGGAG
>PHGD01000065.1 GCA_011090425.1 Nitrospira sp. LK70
CCCGCATGCCGATCCCTATGCCCAAGTCCCTCAGCCAAATGCTCCATGTATTGCCCAAATCGCTGCCTTGCACTCATTGCTCCTCCGAAGCAGGACGAAGAAGCTCGTACAATACACTGTTTTTAATGACACAGTAAGACTAAGGAAGGTCTGAATAATTTCCGATTTCGATTAGCCAGCACACAAAACACAGGGAATTTGACTGATCGCTGCCTGAAACTCTGAATTAATCAGACCTTCTGGACTCCCGTGCGGGTGCCGGATGCCCTTCGGAGTTCTACCGGGTGTCACTCAGTAGAAGATGGGATTGGAATGAATGTAACCCGTCGACCCTATTCGTTGAACAGCTGATCTAAATTATCAGGGCAGCCTGCAGCTGTGTCGGCATGGACCTGTGATGATCGGCGCCTGGACGATCGGGGACAGTGTCAGCTGTGGTAACACAGTGCTCAGGATTGACATGACTCTGATCCCCCGGCGAGAATCAGACAATGTCACCAAAGGAAATGCAGATTGTGACTCAGCCGGTAGCCGCCGTAACTCAAGGGGACGACGAACCGTCGTTTCCTCTTTACGCGGGACCAGCATGGTTGTCGTACGGGTTCCGGCCGTTCTTTCTGGGTGCCGCGCTCTTCGCAGGCCTGACCGTCCTCTTCTGGATTGCCCTGTTCGCGGGCCATGTGCATGTTGAATTTCTTTATGGCCCGCGCGAATGGCATGTCCACGAGATGCTGTTCGGATTCATACCGGCGTTGATTGCAGGATTTCTGCTGACGGCCATGCCGAATTGGACCGATCGCCTGCCGCTCAGAGGCGCCCCCTTGCTAGCCATGTTCCTCCTGTGGCTGGCTGGGCGACTGCTGTTGGTCTTCCCGTGGACAGGGGGTCCTGCTGCTGCCGCGATCGACGGTGCCTTCTTGGTCCTGCTGGCAGCCTACGTCTGGCGGGAGATTATCGCAGCCGGCTGTTGGGACCGGTCGCCGATCGGTATGCTGGTCAGTTTCTATGCCTGTGCGAACATTCTCTTTCACATATCGGCTTTGCCTGGTGCCCCTACTGATTTCCCCGAACGCTTTGCCCTGTCGGTGATGACGCTGCTGTTGACGATCATCGGCGGGCGTCTCACGCCCACTTTCACCCGCGAGTTCTTGGTTGCCAGGAACATGGCAAAGCTGCCGGAAGTATTTACTCCGATGGATGCGGCGACTATCCTGCTGGTCCTTGTGGCCGCGATTGCTTGGATCGCCCAGCCGGAAAGTGCGTGGACGGGAACCATGCTGCTTGTCGGCGGAGTAGCAACTGTGGTGCGTTTGCTGCGCTGGGGAGGGTGGCGGACCTGGGGCGAGCCGCTCGTGTTGATTCTCCATATAGGCTATGGATGGGTGGGATTGTTTTTGATCGCGCTTGGCGGGACGATTTTAGGAATTGGATTTTCCACCGCGAACGCGGTTCATCTTCTCACCACCGGAGCGATGGGGGCGATGACGCTGGCAGTGATGACTCGAGCGAGTCTCGGCCACACGGGACGACAGCGGCATGCTGATCGGCTCACGGTGGCGATCTACATACTCGTCAATGTCGGAGCATTACTGCGGATTTTTACCCCGAACCTCGAGACACCGACGATCCTTACTCATGCGTTACTTAGCCTGTCGGCACTCAGCTGGAGTGGGGCATACCTACTCTTCGCGTTCCACTATGGACCATACCTTGTCCGTCCAAGCCTGGATGAGTAGAGACCTCAGGCGGATAGTGTTCGACAATCTTCGAGAAGAGGCATTGGACAGAAAGTGGCGTCCTGTTGAAGCGTGCGGTATGATGAACACCTGGAATGAGTTGGGCAACAACCTGAACAAAGGGGGCGACCGGTTTCGACGGGGATACTGAGGTCACTGTCGCATGTCGAGCTCTCGGGGACTCGTAACCCTCCGGGAAAATGCAACTGCCAATCAAGAACTGGCACTCGCAGCCTAATTTAGGCTGAGACGTCGTTCCATCTGAGGCCCGCGGGGGTGGGACGGCGTGATGCAGCGGGCTGGTCCCAAGCCGGTGCTCAGCGGCTGAAGACGAGACTTTTCTGGGCTAGCGGCTGTTCTAAGCCTGCCGATGGGCGTGGACGGCTGCGAAGCTTAAATTGTCGGCTACACATGTAGACGCAGTGCACTGATGATCTTCGGACAGGGGTTCAACTCCCCTCGCCTCCACCAAACCTCGCTTGCGCATGCCGCCCGCTCTTTATCGATTTATCGGGATTAAGGCGGGCGGATAAACGCCTTCAGTGTTTCCTTTTGTGTGATACCGCACTTCGTGCGTACCGCTGGCCTCGTTATCGTCTTTTCGTAATTGAGGCTGCCGGAAAGAGTCCTCAACCAAGTAGCCACTCCGCATGGATCTGACGGAACTTCAAGAGGAACAGCAGCGGATAGATCGGGTACGCCGAGTCGCGGATGTGACGCTCTATCTGTTGGCCAAGACACCACTGAGCCGTTGCGACTCGCTGGGTGTCATCGAACATGCGCGGAGCGAAATACTTCGTCTCTGTCCGGGCAAAGAAGAAGTCTTCGATCTGGTGTTACGCCCTCGATTCCTTCGCGCTGTGAACGAGCGCGCGTTGCGCGAGTGGGGGCTGAAGGACTCCGTCAACTGACAGTCGCCATCGCTTCAGACTCGTAGGCGTCGAAGGGATGCGTTGACTGCGTCCAGATCGAACATCTCCGGATTAAAGCTGCCGCCGACCCAGGCTAACAGCTCCTCATGCTCTGTGTGGGCAGGATTCATGATCGCTTCGAGAAATTCCTGGTATCCCCACAGACCGCCGCAATCCTCGGGCGGACATGCCCGCTCGCCGGCCAAACAGAAGGGGTAGGTGGCTCCAGACTCCGGCTGAAGCGTCTTTTCGACGGCGATGTCGTGCATCCAGCTATCTCCGAAGTCATATTCGTACTCGAACTTCTGCTTTGCGTGCGTCACATGGTTCAGGCGAGCGCGACGGTCGCTCTGAAAATTCAGGTGCCCGTCCGGGTCCGGTTCGGCGTAGTCCACCCCTCCGATGCTGAACCTGTGCAAGTGTGAATTGGTCCATCCCATCGCGATCTGTAACACCTGATGCAGTGTTGCCAAGGTGATGTCGCCGGGCACTTGCACGCGTCGCCAGATAGGGGGCTTGATCTCTCGCAGAGAGACCTTGATCTGGTACAGAGACGCGCCGATCTTATCCTTCTTGCCCTTCTTATCCTTGCCCTGTTTCATGTCAGCCTCGTTGCTTGAGAATCGCCCACTCGGGGTTGTACTTCCTGGACCGCTGTGCCGACTTCGACCTGCAGCAGCAGGTTGTTGATGACGGCATCCCCCGGCTCCCCTTGGGCTGGCCATCGAAGAGAGTAATGACAGCGGCGGTAGCGTCGAGTTGGAACGACTGGTTCGCATCGAACTGAAGCTTCACGGCTCGACCGTCCAGTGTCCCTGGGTTCGAATGTGGTCGTACATCGCATCCGGCGCGAGGTCGGCGCCGTTGGGCCAGGTGACCACCCCAAGCTCGACACGGGCCTGCGCAAAGAAGGCCGGGTCCCGAAGCGCCTCGAAGACAGTTCCCGCGATGCGCGACGCGCTCAAGAACGGATCGAGCCGTACTTCCCCGGCAGTCCCGTCGGCAAATTCGACGTGCAGCCACATCCCTGGCTTGGCCGTGACGTGCACGATGCGCCAAGGCGCTACCGGCCTCGGGGGTGGAACTACTCCAGAGGTGGAATCGGTTTTGGTGGTTTGAGTTGGCGACATAGCTCCCAGTCCTCCATCAATGCTTCCCGATGTTCAGCAGCCCATTCTAGCACCAGCGCGAGCGCCCTGCGGGGAAGCACGCCCCGGGTCACCCGCAGCTCACGGATATCAATGATCGCCTCGTGCTCCGCATAGACGGCATGGAAGTGTGGTGGTCCATGCTCGGTCCAGAACATCTGGATCACGACGCCGAAGAACGAGCTGATCGTGGGCATCAGATCATACCGCCTTAAAACTTGTAACGCCCTTCGTCTTGAGGATCTGCACGGTGTTGGCCTTGATCTAGTCGTTGCCGCCTACCAGCCGATCAGGCAGGGCAAAGCCTGCGTCGAGGCAGACCACGTGCTCGGGTTTCTCTTCCGCCATGGCCCGGATTACCTCCGGACTGCATGGTCGGCTAATTGCTAGGTTAGGGGGTAACGAGCGGATTCTGCAAGAGGTTTGACGGAGGTACTCGGCGTGGTAGCCTGTCAAGTTCATTCAGGGACCCACAACGACTTGTCCATGCCCGATATGAACAATGGGCTCGAAAATGATACCACTAATAACACATTAGTTGAAAATGCTAGGCAACTATTCGACTCGCGTGAGAGTGGGGTTCTCAGAAAAAACTGACCTGGTGACGAAAGCCATGAAGCTGCACCTTGTGGTTACTTCCTTCTGTGCGCCTGTGTCCCGCTCTTCGTCCTTCTTTTCTTCGACTGTTTCCGGCCTTGAGCCGAGGCAGGTTGGAGCCGCTGCTTTCTTGGCGAGAGATCCCTCATCTGTTGCTGCTCTGCTTTGACCAGGCGCATGAAGGCTGGGTCTCTATACCTTCGCCCTGCTGCAACATGACGCACGGCTTTCAGGAGCCTGTCCAATGACAGACTCTTTAACGCGAAACCGGCCTGTCCCTGTGTGAGGTCCACCAGAAGCCTCGCCAGCGAACAGTGCTCGAGCGACTCCAAAGTGTAGAGAACACGGAGGGCTGGCAGTCGACCTAACACTCGTTTTGGGATCGGGAAGCTGTCTGTAATCAGCACATCAGGCTTGCAGCGTCGCAAATCCGGTAGGGAGGCGGCAAGCGTGGTTGCATCCCCCGATACGATGACGGACGGGTACCTATCGAAGAAGGCTCGCAATCCGAGCCGAGCCACAGGGTGTGCATCGAGAAGGTAGAGTCGCAAGGGGTGGCGGAGGACTCGCTTCTTCGATGCTGTGGTCATGATCCACCTTTCACCTGGGGCTTGAGCATCAGCATTAATGGGCCAAGCGTCGCCCAGCGGACGCTCCCAAGGGTATCGATCAAAGGTCGGGGAACACCCCCCAAGCGAGGACTTCTATTGAAGGGTATTGTCGCAGTGTAGGTGAGCGGCTCTTTGCGAAGGCCGATCGAGAGTTTTCAAAGATGCGGAAAAACGCGACCGATCGTTCAGTCGATACGGGCACGAAGGCGCGGCACGCCACCCCATAGAGGACTGACGGCGATGGCGGCGTTGACCACGTCTACGTGCGAATAGGCCTGTGGAAAATTACCGGACAATGACCGATGAGTCAGTGCGAGTCCACACCGGAACGCATTTGATTTCTCCGGGCAAGTACACTAACTTGTTCCCATGAGACTCTTGCGGCTCTCACTTCGGTTCGTTCTTCCGTTAGTGATCGTGTTGGGAGTGATCGCCTATGGCGTAATCCCTCTTGTCGACTCGCTTGAATTGAAATGGTTTGTGCGAGATCTCGACATGCGATCGAAACTCATGGTCAATACGATGGAGGTCCCACTCGCAGACCTTTTAGTAACCAATTCAAAGGAGAAGATCCTTGCCTATTTTACGCGCATTCTTCAGGACGAACGAATGTACGCCCTGGGATTTTGTGATCTCGACCACCATCTGCTTTATGAGACCCAGACATACCCACAGGACGTCACCTGTAAAGCTACACTCGAGTTTGCATCCGACTCGTCCACCGTTCAGTCGTTCAGTAGCGGGCCGCTCCATATCACTTCTGCCTTGATCGACGCAAACGGGCGCCGGTTGGGCCGTCTCCTGCTCATCCACGACATGAGTTTTATCCAACAACGGAGCAGCGATACAAAAAGGTACATCTTCTATCTGTTTGCAGGGCTGACGGCCGTCATCTCGCTGGTCACCGTGTTGGTGGCTCATTTCAGTTGGAAAGGATGGATGACCGGAGTTCGGGCCATGGTCAAGGTAGAAAGGCTGCTGAGCCCCCTGACGCACGAGCAGCATGCGCCGGAACTTCGGCCGTTGGCGAAGGACTTGCGCTCGTTGGTGCAGGCTCTTGAAGCTGATCGCCGCATGCGTGATGAGAGCCAGATTTCATGGACCCCAGCCAGCCTCAGGACGATTCTTCACGAGCAACTTGCCGGCGACCAAGTGTTGATTGTGTCCAATCGGCAGCCCTATGCCCACTATTGGCAGGATCGAAACATCGTCCTACAGGTACCGGCGAGCGGGCTCGTTTCGGCGCTGGAGCCGGTGATGCGTGCCTGCTCCGGCGTATGGATCGCGCATGGGAACGGTTCTGCCGATCGGGAAGTGGTGGACGGACGAGACCATGTCCGCGTGCCGCCGGCGCATCCCAGCTATGAGATCCGCCGCGTGTGGCTCACTGCGGAAGAGGAGGCCGGGTACTATTACGGGTTCGCCAACGAGGGCTTGTGGCCTCTCTGCCATATCGCCCATGTTCGGCCCACGTTCCGTTCATCGGATTGGAAACACTATGTGGCCATCAACGAGCGATTTTCTCAGGCAGTCTATGAGGAAGCTACAAGCGATAATCCGGTCGTCCTCGTTCAGGATTACCATCTGGCCCTGCTTCCGAAGCTGATTCGAGATAAGTTGCCGACCGCGACGATCATCATGTTCTGGCACATCCCATGGCCGAACGCGGAAAGCTTTGGAATCTGTCCCTGGCGCGAAGAAATTCTGGAAGGGCTGCTCGGAAGCAGTATTCTGGGGTTTCACACCAGAGTTCATTGCAACAATTTTATCGATAGTATCGATCGGTTGCTTGAGGCGCGGATTGATCGAAACAGTTCAACGGTCTCTTATGGGGGCAAGATGACGGCGGTCAACCCCTACCCGATTTCCATCGAGTGGCCATTACAATGGCTCCATGACCAACGGCCGGTTCCGGAATGTCGAACCAAGCTCCGGGAGACCTATGGGCTGCCTCCTGATCGCCTGGTCGGTCTTGGGGTGGAACGTCTTGATTATACGAAGGGGATCCTGGAACGGTTCATGGCCGTGGAACGGTTGCTGGAACTGCTGCCGGAATGGATCGGGAAATTTACGTTTGTTCAGATCGCAGCCCCTAGCCGTTCAACGATCGAGCAGTACCACCATTTTACCAGCCAGGTCTCTGCGCTGGCCGAGCAGATCAACAAGCGGTTTGGGCGGAACGGCTATGAGCCGATCTGCCTGCGGATTCAGCATCATGAGCCGGCACAGGTCCATGAATGTTACCGTGGCGCAGACCTGTGCGTGGTCAGTAGTCTCCATGACGGCATGAATTTGGTCGCCAAAGAGTTCGTCGGTGCTCGGGACGACGAGCAAGGAGTGTTGATTTTGAGTCAATTCACCGGAGCCGCGCGGGAACTGACGGAGGCGCTCGTGATCAATCCCTACGACATCGATCAATTTGCCGCCGCACTCCACCTGGGCCTGACGATGCCGAAGGTAGAGCAGCGGGCCAGGATGCAGAGTATGCGAGGGCTGATCCAGGAGTTCAATGTGTACCGCTGGGCCGGTCGTATGCTCATCGATGCGGCCCGCATGAGACAAAAAGAGCGGGTCATGAAACATGTGCGGCGGCCGAGCCTGCTGAATTGATGACTGGACGATGGACTATTTATTGACGGAAGCGGGCAGAAGCGACCTCAGAGAGCTTTTAAAAACACGGTCTCTGTACGCGTTTGATTTTGATGGGACATTGGCGAAAATCGTCCGCGATCCGCACGCCGCCAGGCTGGGACGGCCCGTCCGCGTCCGACTCGAGGAGCTCGCGAAGCGTGCCCCAACCGCGATCATCTCGGGCCGCTCCGTGGAGGATTTGCGCTCACGTGTCGGGACTGCCGTGCCGCACTTAATCGGGAACCATGGTTCGGAAGGCCCTCATACGCGTCGCGAGGATATGCAGCAAGTCCGAGAGACCAGTTCCGGATGGCTGCAATTGGTCAACGAGCGATTTCAGGATGAGCTGACTCAAAGTGGGGTGTTCGTCGAAAGTAAATCCTATTCGCTCTCGTTCCATTACCGAACGGCAGATCATCGAGAAGAGGCGCGGGCGCTGCTCTCTCGAATCGTTGCTGAACTGTCTCCTCCTCCCCGCATTGTCCTTGGAAAGTGCGTCGTCAATGTGATGCCGCCGACGGCGTCGCATAAGGGTACGGCGTTGCTGGAGTACATGTGTCGACTTGACTGCAGCACGGCTCTCTATATAGGAGATGACGAAACCGATGAAGATGTCTTCGCGCTACGAGATGCCCGCATTCTCACCGTGAGGGTCGGCAAGAAGCATGGGTCCTCAGCCAGATATTTCCTGAAAAGGCAGACGGAAATCGCCGAGGTGCTTCGACTGCTCGTCGAGGGCTGTGACCAAAACATTCACCCGCCTACGCAGGAAGCCACGGTTGTGAAGCAGCGGAGGAATGCGCAACGGCCGTCCTCCGAAGCCTAGGCGAAGTAGGACACACTTCGGCGAGGTGTCGCCAAAGAACCAAGAGGAACTACGGCTGTCAAGCCGTGGGGCTCCACACCTGGAGCGGCTGCCACGAGCAGGGAGTTTCTCGGCCTGCTCAGCGTCCCAACGAATAGCACGGGGCCGCCCGATTATTGCGAGGTACGAAAAACCAAAGGTTAAGTCCGCGAGCACGTTAGCACTGTATGTAGGATGAGAAGGTTTTGTTACGAAGACAAACACTGGGAGCTGTTGCTGAACCTAGCTGCAGCAGGGGGCAAGACTTAGCGGCTGAGTCTTAAGCTCGCCCGAGGGAGGCAAGATTCTCGGCATCATCCAATCGCGCCGAGGTAGCCTGGCTCACATCTTCCGCATTAGTTCCGCTAGCGTAGCAACTTTGCGTTAGCTGTGAGAATGGCCAACCCGCTCCCCGCGAAATCGGCGTCGTCCGTCACCAGAGTCAGCACTTGGGTTCGGCACAGATGGGCCAGCAAGAGATCATTCAGGTCTGACCGACTGGACTCGTACTGCCGGAGAAGGTCTGTCGTGTCCAGTGAGGTAAAGCCACCTTCGATGGGCTTTGCAATCTCAAGCACACGCCGACAGGAGTCCGCGATACTTTTGGCGATTGGCTTGAATGAGGAACTATTCCGGAAAGCCTTGAAGTCTGATGGGCGCTTCGCCATAGGAACGCTGTTGTAGGCCAGCCGAGCCAGGACGTTCACGAACTCGGAGAGAACGATCGCATCGATAAAGATCGCACAGCGAGCAGCGATCATTCCTTTCAGGGCTGTCGAGTAGGCCTTTGCGCGCCGATCTGTCGGCCTATATTGTGGGCTAAAAATGAAGAGCCAGACATTGGCATCTAAGAGAAGCTTGTCGGAGGGAGTGAACCGGTAGCGGTCAATCGAGCGAGGCGTCTCAGGCATTCTGTCCTCGCAGAGCTGCCTGCTCCGCCTTTCTGAATCGGTCTGGGTCTTTGAAATACTCCTTGGCTGTATCAACGACCCGCTTGAGCAAGGCGAGATCGGCCTGGGCCATATCCTTCACCTTGAGTCGTGCTCGAATTTCCTCCTGAGAAAAGGAACCATAGAGTTGTCCAATTGCGGCGTTCAGGAACGCAGAGGTCAGACTCGACACATTCCGGAACGAGACCATGACGGACTTCCCACCCTTCAGCGCCCCGGCGATGCGCTCAAACACCTTCTGGCCATCGTCCGAGGCCACGCAGAGCGGACTGCCTACGATCTCATATGGCGAAATGATAAGGCCCTTCTCCATGGCTGATCCCTTTCGTCGGGGACAGTTAAAAGATGTCCGTTTCCTTCACTTCTGACGTGAGTGCATAGGATCGCCGATCGGCGGTGTTGATTTCAACGTTCACCACCGTGCCAGGGAACGGCGCACTCAGCAGCGCGGTCTGACTATGCCCATTTTCTAGTGACCAATAACCCGCATCCGAAACGATCTGCATCCGTCCTCTGTTGAGGGTAATGAACTCAGCCAACAGCTTGAGCCCGAGTCCACCGGGAATAGGACCTCGCTTGGTGGTGTTCCGCTCACTGGTGGCCCAGGCAATCGCTTCATGCGCAGGCAAGTCTAAGCTGGTGTGTTCCTTCACATTGCGCCGAATCCCAATGCCCAAATCGGCCACCGAGAAGTCCAACCGATTCCGCTTCGGAAAGAACTGCCCGCAACTGAAAATACCCAGGGTCGACTGCGAATGAATCACGGCATTGCTGAAAATTTCAAAGACGCTCTCGCGAAACCGCTTCACGAGTCCAGCGGACATGCGCGGGAGTTCTGTCCGTTGGACGAACTTGGCTTCGACATAGCTGGCGAAGAATCGGTCGTCCTTCGCATCGAATCGTTGATAAGGAATGGTCGTGCCATACCTGTCTCGGACGGGCAGACGCCCGTAATGGCTGAGGAACCCGTTCTTCGACAGGATGGTCTCGACCTGAGGTTGGAGATGGACCAGGGACACCTTATTGACGTGGGACCCGGTCCGATATAGCACGGCGCCGAACGGCGCGCACATGTCAGCATCAAACCAACCGACTCGGCTCATATCAATCTCCAGATTCGCAAATCTGGCCGCTTTCAGAGCAGCATACAACTGCACGAGCGATTCGAAGCCGGCGTGATCGTGCCGGAGGTCGGAGAGCGCGTAGCTCTTTGTAGGGCTCTGGTCTGGAGCGCTCATCGCGTGTCCTCGATGATCTTGATCTCTTCGGGGGTCAAGTTGTAGAGCTTATAAACGATTTGGTCGATCTCCCGCTCCAACGCGCTCACGTCCGCCTGCGCGTCTCGCTGCTTCGCCGCGAGGATGCGTTCAACCAATTTTGCAATCTGGTCGCGATGCTTCTCGCCGTTCTTTGGTAACGGGAAGTCCGCAAGCTCGTTGACCTTGAACTGTGGGAAGGTCTCGCGTTGCAGTTTGCCGAATTTATTCACGAACCACCACGAGACGAGCCGGGAATTCAGAACACCCAAAACATATTCTGGCTTATCACGTATATTGATTACGTTCATTGAATTTAGATCGTTCAATGCTGTTTCTTTAGTCAAGCAGGCATGAATGCAATAAGGTAGTTTTGATGGGATCTGTCTCACCAAAATTCGTTCCGAGGAAAAGAGCCGAAAATTCTTTCGTGGTTCTGCGAGATGGTCTCCATATTTTAAGTATTCGCCACTCCAATCCAGTCTATAGCGACAAACGTCCTTTCCATCGAGATATTTGAAATAGGAGTCAGACACTTTCCGATCCGCGTGAAATACTCGGCCATCTTTGATTCTCTCAGTTTGCGGGGGTTTTCCTTTCCCGGTCTGATAAGCCTTCAGACCAACCTTTACGTCTGAAATATCTCCTAGCCGCGCCGACGACCCTTCAATCTTCTGAACAAGCTCCGCTGTGCCGCCTGCTTTGAACGCTCAATGTTTATGATGTGCTCCCTCTGCTTGAGGAAGAAATCAGAAGCGGCTTCTTTGATAAAGCGAAAACCGTCAACATATTCGAGCAATCTCACCCGTGGTCTGATGATTCCTTTTCTGAAAATGACAATCGCGCTATCCACATCCGCGGTCTCAAAAATACGAGCGTAAAAGTTGACAATTGTAATATCTGACTGCTGGAGCACGAACTTCCGCATCGTCTTATTCGTGTTTATCGTCAGCCAGTTGTTCGGAGTGATGAAACAGAGACAGGCGTGGGGTGACAAGAGTCGCGAACCTTTTTCGAGGAACAAGGGATAAGAATTCACTTGGTATTCGGCGAGTTCATAGTGCTGGTAAAAATAGTCCTTGTCTTCTTCCGACAGGCCTTTCTTTGCGCTCTCGCGAGCGAAGATATAGGGCGGGTTCGCAATCACCACATCAAACCCGCCTCTCCCGTGAAACACTTCCGAGAAATAAATCTCGAAGTCGAAGGCTTCCTTGCCGTTCGTCAGTTCGTGAATGGTGTCTTCAATCTGTTGCTTGTAGCGGTCTTTCTTGTCCTTGTCCGGTTCATCGAAGTAGCGCGGCTTCAGTTCTTCGAGCCGGCGGAAAAGGCCTTCGTTAAAGAGATTCTTCTGCACACCCAGTAACGAGTTGCCGGTGACGATTTTGTAGAACAAGTTCGGCAACGGCTTGATTTGCTTCACGTCCTCTTCATCCACAACGAGCGATAGCCACAGGCGGAGTTTGGCGATTTCGATCGCGCCGGGGTCAATGTCCACGCCGTACAGGGAGCTCTGGATGGCGTGGCGCTTGAAGTGGTAGGGCGTTCGGTCGTGAACGTCGTTGAAGTAGGGCGTGAGTGCAGAACGGGCTCGGACAATCTCGGTCATCATTCCCACGGGGAACGCGCCGGAACCCACAGCGGGATCGCAGACGGTGATATCTGCGAGCCTTTCGTCAATCAGCCGAGCGTTCTTCTCGATGGTCTTTGGCATCTTGATGGAATACTTCGCCTCGACTGCTTCGTAGTGGGAGATCTGGTCGCCGAGATGGATGAAGGTTTCGATGTCGGCGCGGGAAACAACTTCGCGCCGGGCTGTTGTTTTGAGGCTGGCCTGCTCCGGTTCGAGATCGCCGAGGAGTGTGGTTTGTTTCGGCTTGGTCAGAACGACGGATTCTTCAGCCGTGTTGATGGCGGTATCGAGGTAGTTGATGAGGCTTTCCTGACACATGTAGTGGACGATCTCACGCGGGGTGTAGTACGAGCCGAGACCTTTGCGGCGGTTTTCCTCGATCAGATTTTCAAAGACCTTCCCGAGCATTTCGGGATCAATGGCCACTTCCTTTTCCAGCGGCTCGGCTTCGTTGACGGTGAAGTTGTAACGGTCGAAGACATCGAGGATGCCCGTGCCGGAGATTCCCTCCTCGACGAAGTCGGAATTGGTGAAGAGCTTGTTCGGCAGAATGATGTCGGTCTTCTTCCAGTCGTAATCGCCCAGCGGTTCGAAGAGGCCACCGTTCAGGAAGGGGATGCGGCACTTGAATCGAGCGCACCAAGCATCATGCCCACGGTCGTCGGCTAGGATGTCGTAGAAGAGCGGTTCGAGGATGTCGTTAAAGAAGTTCTCATACTTGCCGTAGTCCCCGTTGGCAAGCCTGCGCAGGAAGTCATGCGGCCCGCTCCCCCAATCCTTTCCTTTGTCGACCCCGAGCCAGCCTTTCTTTTGAAGAAAGTACAGGAACACGATTTGACCCATGAGCTTCTTAGCAAAGTCTATGGGGTTGACGTTCTTCTTCTTGAATTCGCCACCGATGGCCTTGTCTTTGGCTGCCAGCTTTTCCAGCGCTGTCTGAAGCCCGCCAAACAACTCGGCGTACTTGTTAAAGAACTCCTTCGTGACGGCTTCGACGCTGAACGCGTCTTCGAGTTGCGCGAGTGTGGGATTGTTCTCTGTGTTTTGGAGTAGATCGAGAAAGCGGGTCTGGGCCGTGTGGCAACTCTCGCCTTCGCCCACGATGTAGGAGAAACGACGGGCCGGCGTCAGGCGTGATTCCACACCGATTTTCCCGGACTCTTTCTGGACCGTGGTATATTCCATCTTGACGTAGGAGAACCGCCACTGTTGCTCGGTAGGCGAGACGAAGGCGACGAGGGCGGCATCTTTGTTGTCACGTTGTTTCAAATGATCCGCCACGAAGTTCCGGATCGCCGTGCGCGCGCGTTCCAACTTGGATTCATTGGTCAGGTGCACGATGAGCACGTCGAGCTTTTCGCTTTCAGGCGACGTGTAGGTGCCGAGACGTTCGAAACGCGACACATGTTCTTTGAAGGCATCCTTGACGTAGGTGCTGTTGCAGAAGAAGGCTTTCGATTCATCAAACTTGTTGAGGAGATTAATCGAGAAGTTGCGGAAGCATGCCTTGTCGAACGAGTGGGGGAATGTCTTGCTGACGAGGTCGCGAGCTTGATCGCGGTTCATGTACCCCTCAAGAGATAGGACGAGAGGATGACTTCGCGTGGGCTGAGCGCGTGGAACGTCCGTTGAGCACGGGTCGGCTGGAACAACTGAGTGGGGATATCCCGGCGTAGGACGCCCAAGACCTTTAATGGTTCAAGCTCTTTTTTCAGCGCCTCTGCCACTTTCTTTGTCGTGGGGCGAGGAAGCGCCCCGTCGTTCAAGAGCTGGATCACCTGCTTGATGTAGTCCTCGTCGCCCTCGGTAAAGCCATGGTAGAAACGAACTTCTTTCGCCTTGAGACGTTTGAGAATGTACGCATCGTTCGCACTACCTTTGTGTTGGGTCGTGGCATCATCGCTCGATGGGCTAGTTGCCGCTGTGAAGGCCGCTTTGTTGCTTTCCAGGAGCCGGTAGAACTCCTGGGGAATGGTCTGCCGTGATTCTGATCTATTGTTGGGCTTGAGGATCTGCGCGGCAGCAAAGAAGTCCAACTCGACCGCCTCTGCGACACCCTGCTGAGCCGCGAAGAACTTGTCGAGCCGACCCTGGCGGAAGTAGGTCAGCAGCGCCGGGAACTGAGTGACCGTCGCGGTAGGGTCTCGGTCTAGCATCCTGGAGGACCTGGCTTTTTTCGGAAGCCGCTTGATGCGTGTGAATAGCTCGGGATTCTTATCGCGGACCTCACGGATTTCCGTCAGATATTCGAGCTCGCTGTCTTCCCCTTCGTCCTCGCCTGTGATCGTTTTCTTAGAATTCAACTGGGCGAAGAGGTCGTGCGATTTGATCTCCTCCCCTTCGGTCAGCAGCTTCGCGTCCGCGCCGAGCATTTCGATAAAGGCGTGAATCTTGGCCTCGGCTGCTTCCTTCAGCTTGATCAGATCATTGCCCTCCTCGGTCGGGAAGAAATTGTACGTGTGAATGGTGTCAAACTTGGTGTCCACGCGATTGACGCGCCCGACGCGCTGAATCAGGCGGGTGGGATTCCATGGGATGTCATAGTTCATGACGATGTTAGACCGGTGCAAGTTCACGCCTTCGGAGAGCACTTCCGTGGCAATAAGAATCCGATGGTCGTCTTTCGGCTGGAAGGCTCTGGCGTCGAAGTTGGCGATGACTTGCTTCCGAACGGCGTCATCGGAATGTCCAGTGAACAGCACGACCTTGGGCTCGATTTCGTTGGAGATTCGATCTGCGAGGTACTCAGCTGTTTCCCTGGACTCCGTGAAGATAATGAGTTTGCTGCTTTTCAGGGCCTTCGTCGTGGTGAGAATTTCACGAAACGACTCCCACTTTGGATCGCGGGTGATCTGCTGCCAGTGCTTTTCGACCGAGCGGAGGATTGTGAGATCGTTCTCCAAGTCGCGGATGAACTCTGACGAAAAATCCTTCGCCTTTAACTTTTCGGCCTTGTCCTCGGAGAGCAGTTGATCGATCGCCTGCTGATCATCGCTTTCCAGGAGCTCAAAAATCTTGTTGATGTACTGCTTGCTGATATAGACATGGCCCTTGCGGAACTCTTCGATCACCCGCGCGTAAGATTTAATGAATCGATCGAGGGTGAGTCGGAACGCATAAAAACTGCTCTCCAAGCGCTTCACGATGAGGATTCTCATGAACTTCGCCAGGTTGCGCTGGCTCTGGACTTCACGCTCTTCGCGCTCGCCTTCGTAATAGGTTAACGGTTTGTACCGGGCATAGTTGAACTCCTGCACAAGCAGGCGAATCGTCTCGGTGAAGATTTCGTTTTCGGCTTTGCTGAACTTGTAGAACAGCGGCTTTGGGTCGGCCACATCGGGGAATTTCAACCCTTGCTGGGTTAAATCCTCTCCATAATATTTCACAATCTCGCTACGAGTACGGCGAATCATGATGTATTTCAGAACCTTCTCCCGTGTGGCTTTGGCATTCGCTTTCACATGCTTGAAATATTCTTCACGGTCTCTCTGGCGGTCGAGGCCGTGAAGGTTCTTGTCCAGTTTTGAAAAGAACGCTTCGAGATTTCGGACATTGGGTATGTTGGCGTTCTTCCCCGGTTGAAAAAGCTTGATTTGGCTCAGGATATCTCGCGGGGTGTTGTTGAGCGGAGTGGCAGAGACCAGAATCACGCGCTTGCCTCGACAGATTTGCGCAAGCATCTCATAGGTCTGGTTGGTTTCGGTACGGAAGCGATGCGACTCGTCAATGAAGACGTTTGTGTATTTGGAAATGTCCCGTTCCAAAAGTGTATCGAGTTTTCCGGAGGACTCGAAATCTGTGTGGGGCACGTGGAAGTCTCCGAACACGTTGGGCCATGAGCCGGGGTTGTTCTTATCCAGAAGATGGGGTGGAGCGATCACTAAGCACCGGCCATCGAGCTGCTGGGCCAGCAGTGCAGCCATGTAGGTCTTGCCCAATCCAACAACGTCGGAAAGGAACACTCCGCCATACTCGTCGAGAACCTTTCGAGTACTGAGGACGGCTTCCTCCTGATACTTCAGTTTCTTGAAACCATGAGGAACGTACATGCCCTCAAGTTCCGATGGGCGGTTGAGTTCGCCTTGAAAGTACTCGTACAGAAACTTGAGGTAGAGCTCATAGGGCGTGAAATGCGCGTAAGGCGATTTGTTGATGACCGTGTCTTCATACGGTTTGGAGACATCGACTGCCACGGCCCAGAGTTCGTTGAATTTATCGATCGCGAAGTCGTAATCAGACCTGTTTTTAAGTTCGACATTGAACTCCAGATTGTCCTGGAGCCCTGACTGCGAGAAGTTGCTGGAACCGGTAATCACACGCCCCTTGTCCCAATGGCCTTCCGCGCAGGTCATGATATAGACTTTTGCGTGTAGGTTTGCGGAAGGGTGCGCCCTGATTTCGAGTTTGCCCGAACCAATCCATTCGACAAACTTGTGAACACCCGTTTCGATTTCGCTGGTATCGGCAGATTTTTCGAGCTCGGCAAGCACATCTTTGGGCACTTGTTCTTTCACCGAAGCGTGGGATTGTAGATGCAGTTCCCCTTTTTCTTTGGCCTTTTCGAGCAGGTCGTAGGCTGCGCGGTCCGTTTGAAGTCCGACGAGGATGCGCACCTTCTCAACCTTCTCCAAGGCTGGGTACAGTTTGTAAAAGCCACTGATGAAGAAATAGCCCACCAAACAGTCGAAGTACCGTGTGCCGTGACCAAGCAACACTCCAAAACGATCTCGCAAGGTCTTACCGGGTTCGTTAGTAATGAAGGTCAGGTCAGAGGACATGGGTTGAGCAAACTTCTATGACGAATAGAGATGGCTTTTCTATGCCGTTTTGTCTAGACAGATACGCGAGAGGACATAAGAAATCAATCGATTAGGGAAATCGAGTGCCGTCGTTTTATTACTGAAGAGGCTAGATTATCTCAAAGGCGCAAGCCTTCTTCTAGAATCTGCTTTTAAACCTGAATCATGCGGGAACAACACCTGAGATTGCCGTCTGGTCCGCGTGCCGACGGGTTTGTCTGGCCGTCTGGTGGTTGCACTGAAGCCTACTTTTTAAGTAGGGTTCAGTGCGATGGCAAAGGGTCCGCGAAATGTGCAGATTACGTTCGGTTCGCCAACCCTGACGCATTACGGCGGTGTCTATCTCCTGCACCGCTTCTTCACGCGGATTGGACTGAAACGCGCCTTCGCCGAGAAGCTCCGGGTCTGCCATCGCAACACGCGCTACACCGTTGGGGAGATGGTCTTGGCGGTGTTGTATCCGATGATCCTTGGCCTTGGACGGATCGAGACGACGCAACTCCTCCAACACAATGGTGTCTTCCAATATCTGACCGGCCTGCAGCGCTATCCCAATCCCACGACCGTGCGGCGCTTCTTGCTGCGGGCGGCACCGACTGCGCTGCCAAGACTGCGCCGGCTGCACGATCGGTTTCTGGCCCTGATGACGGGACGGCCACACCAGCCATCGCGGCTGATCTTCGATGTCGACTCGACCGTCCTCGTCCTCTACGGCAAGCAAGAGAAGGCGACGATCGGCTACAACCCGATCAAGCGTAGCCGGCCCTCGTATCACCCGTTGCTCTGCTTCGAGGGCCGGAGCAAGGATTTCTGGCACGGCGAATTGCGGCCCGGCGCCACCCACACGGCCAGCGGGACGCCCGATCTCCTCGCGGCCTGCTTCGCGAAGATTCCTGCCGGGGTTCGGCTGGTCATCGTCCGCGCGGACAAAGGGTTTTACGACCACACCCTGATCGAGTGGCTCGAAGAGCGACGCGCCCGCTTCGTCATCGTCGCTCGCTTGACGACGCCCATCAAACGCAAGCTGGCGCACCTGCGGTATGTAAGTCCCCGTCAGAGCATCGACGTCGCCGAGTTTCGCTATCAGCCCCTCCGGTGGCCTCGGCCCTATCGCTTTGTCGTGGTGCGACGGCCTCAGCCCGACGAACCGACCGACCAATTGACGCTCTTCAAGCTCGGCCGATATCACTACCAGGTCCTGGTCACAAATCTGCCGTTGCAGCCGCTCAACCTCTGGCGCTTCTACAACGACCGCGCCGGAGTCGAATTGTTGATCAAGCAGCTCAAGGGAGATTACGCCCTGGGCAGCATTCCCACCCGCCACTTTCTGGCCAACGAGACCTACTTTCATCTATTGCTCTTCGCGTACAACCTCATCAACTGGTTCAAGCGCCTCTGCTTGCCGGCGGAACTACACACAGCCACCTTGCAAACGCTGCGGCAGCATATCCTGCTGATGCCGGGGCAACTCTCGCGCACCGACAATCGCCCGCGTCTGATTCTGCCCGCAAGCGGCTCCCGCGAAGCAGCCTGGAAGTATGCCCTGGATCACATCGAGAACCTCAAGTTGTGAAACCATCACTTTTCACGCCGGATTCAGGGTAAAATGAACTATGGTCAGTGGCGTAAGACGTTATTCCCAAGGCTTCTGCTGGTAGTTCAGAGATGATGCGCCTAAAAGCGGCACTATCAGCGCTTTTTGGCAAGCTTGAGGTCCTTGAGAAAACGGCTGGTGGTTTTGATGAGAAGCAAGACTCAGGCACCCGTGTGGCCTCTGAGTGCTCGAAAGTTCTTGAAGGAAGGCAGTTTCTCGGGATGTTTGCCTTCTTCAAAGGCGTCCAGCGTGTGAGCGTTTGGAATCATGATCGGGAAGGGAATGCCTTGGTGGAGTTCCACCTGAGCGTAGAAAAGGCGTATAGCCTCGGCTTCGGTAATGCCAAGGCGCTCGAAAACTTTGATGGCCTTCCTTTTGAGACCAGTGTCGATACGGGTGTTGATGCGGTCGGACATGGACATATGCACAGTCTTTCTCATGCTCAAATTGTACGCCATTTGTCGCGCGAAGGAAAGGTGTTTGTATATGTCCCTAACGAGCTGTAGTCATTGCGGTGATTTCTCTTCCTCATTATTCCATCAATCGTGAACGTTCTCTTCCAAGGAGAAGATCATAAGGGGCAAAATCGTCGCTCAAGACGACGCCGGGGGGCCAGGGCTCGGTTCGACGTGTATTCAACAGCGCGATCGTTTCCATCGGCAGGCGCCGATTCGTCGCCATGTCCGTAATCTTTGCCATGAGACTGTCCGGCGATTCATGCTCGATGAGACGGCCTCCAAAGAAGATCAAATTCTTCGCCGGGGTCATGCCTGTCTTCCACGGCCCCTCGACGGCGAAGGTGGTGAGGACGGGAAAGGCCTGTTTCATGGTTTGGACGACCGCGGCGGCTCGAGCGAGATCACCTTCCTTGCCGGACGACGCCAGATTCACCGCGACGATTCCCTCCTGATTCAGGCGCGTTCGTACCAACGAGTAAAATTCCGTCGTGGTGAGGTGAAAGGGGATCATGTCTCGTGCGAATGCATCGATCCACATGACATCGTACCGGTGATCCGTCGCGTTGAGGAAGGCTCGACCGTCTTTCACAAAGACGTGATGATTGGCCGGCGGATGATAATCAAAATACTCTTCGGCCATGCGGACGACGACCGGGTCGAATTCCACGATATCCAGCTCCAACGCAGGCCAGTACCTGGCCAACCACTTCGCCAACGAACCGCCGCCATGACCGAGAATGAGGCCGCGCTTTGGCTCGGACACCAGTGCCAGCGAAGCCACCATCATTTGGCTGTAGGGAAGAAAAAGGGAAGTCGGGTCGACTTTCCACATCGTGGCGTGGAACGTACGATCCAACACGAGATACCGGAACAGATCATCTTCGCGGATACGGACCTGCTGATAAGGACTCTCCTCTTGATAGATGGGGGTCTTCAGTCGTTGGACTGGGTGGAGGGCTATAGCTCCCAGGAGGGTGCAACTGCCGAGAATGATCAGCAGTACGACCCGACCGGTCGAGGTTCCTTTTACGAGCCATAAGACCCCAAGCCCGACCTGAATACTGCCCAGCCAGGCGATCAACGATTGGCTTCCGAGCCAGGATAGGAAAAAGAATGCAGTGCCCCAGGTGCCGGCAAGACTGCCGACGGTCGATAAGGCGATCATGCGGCCCGTCTGTCGACCGAGGTGATCCATGTCTGCGACCGCCAAACGCAACATGGCCGGCAAGACGCCGCTGAGCCCGAATGCGGGGGGTGCGAGGAGTACGGTTGCGGCGAGGCAAGGGCCCCAGCGAGGGTCCTGCACCATCTTCTCGATCTCAAACAAAATGGGTTGGTTCGCCCAAGCCACAAGAAACGTCCAACTTCCGGAAAAAAGCAATAGTCCGGCCAGCACTCCTCCGCCGGTATAACGATCAGAGATCCAACCGCCGAACGCGTAGCCGCTGCTCATGGCGGCTAGAATCACTCCAATCAACGCGCCCCAGACAAACAAGGAACTGCCGAACACAGGGGCCAGCAGGCGGCTGCCTAAAATTTCCAATGCCATCACCACCGCACCGGTCACGAGGGCAGTCACCAGCAAAAACCAGCGGGGAATTCGTGGAGGATGAAAAGCCATCGATTCGACGAAGGTGCAGAGTCTCTCCCGTTATCGTGTCAGAGAGGGCGTCGGATTGTACTCAACGCATTTTCCGAGAGTCAACGAACGGGCCGCAACGACAAGTAGGCATAGATTCGTTGCCCGCACTCGCACCGGCTGTTATACTTCCGCTGTTTTTGCAATTTAGGAGGGTCGTTCGATGCACATTAGCGTGATTGGCACCGGATATGTCGGCCTGGTGACGGGCGCCTGCTTTGCCGAGTTCGGCGTCCACGTCACCTGCATGGACAGCGACAGCCGAAGAATCGAAAAGCTTGAGAAGGGCGAGGTCCCATTTTATGAACCGGGTCTTGCGGACCTGGTCGCCAAAGGGATCAAAGAAGGTAGGTTGAGTTTTTCCACGGACATTGCCAAGGCGGTCGAGAAGGCTCTCGTCATCTTTATCGCCGTTGGGACGCCGCCGAGGGGTGACGGCTCTGCCGATCTCTCTTATGTCGAGGAGGTCGGTAAAGGGATTGCGCGTCACATGACCGGATATAAGGTGATCGTGACCAAGTCCACGGTCCCCGTAGGCACCGGCGCAACACTTCGTGAGGTCATCACGAACGCTCGGACGAATGCCTTTCGGTTCGATATGGTTTCGAATCCGGAATTTCTCCGAGAAGGGTCGGCCATCGAGGACTTCATGCGGCCGAACCGCGTCGTGATCGGTGCGGACAGCGATCAGGCGATCGCCATCATGAAAGATCTCTATCGCCCGCTCTATCTGCTCGAAACACCGATCGTCGTGACCGATGTTCCGACGGCTGAGCTCATCAAGTACGCGTCCAATGCGTTCCTAGCCACCAAGATTTCGTTTATCAACGAGATCGCCGGTCTTTGCGAAAAAGTCGGAGCCAACGTCAAAATGGTGGCCAAGGGCATGGGACTGGATCATCGCATCGGGGCGAAATTCCTTCATGCTGGGCCTGGCTTCGGAGGATCGTGCTTTCCGAAGGATCTTGCCGCGCTCATCCAGACCGGTGAGCGCCATGGCTATTCCATGCAGATTGCTTCCGCCGCTTCACGGGTGAACGACAGTCAACGAGGACGGATGATCGACAAGATCCGGGAGGCGCTGGGAGGAGTGAAAGGAAAGACGTTGGCGATGCTTGGCCTCTCCTTCAAGCCGAACACCAACGATCTCAGAGAAGCCCCGGCCCTGTTGATCGGTCGAGCTCTCGTGGCAGAGGGTGCGATCGTCCGTGCGTACGACCCTGAGGCTCTAGCAGAAGCCTGCCAGATGATGCCTGAACTCCAGCCCTGCCGAGATGCTTACCATGCAGCCGAAGGAGCTGACGCCCTGGTGATAATGACTGAGTGGAATGTGTTTCGAAACCTGGATTTTGAAAAGTTGAAGTCGGTCATGCGGGTTCCTGTCTTGCTTGATCTCCGAAACGTCTATGATCCCGAACGCGTCGCAGTTGCCGGCCTCACGCATATCTCCGTAGGGCGTGCAGCACGGAGTCCCAAGAACACTCGCTGAATGGAGCTAGGTCAGTCGCGGCAGCTCAGCTTTGGGGGCTGCATCCTTCGTTTTCGGCTTGTACCCCATTCGATCGAGCACCTTCATGATGCGGGTCTTCAGCCGATCATCGGCTTCGGCCAGTGCTGTGGCCAGCGGCTCGACGGCCGGTTTGCCGATCTTCCGGAGAATCTCGGTGGCGGATTGACGAATTTCGTCTTCTTCGGACACCAATAACGGAATCAGCGAAGGCACGGATGGGCCGCCGAGTTTGATCAACGAATCATAGGCCCGTTGCCGCACGTCGCCGACTTCATCGGTCAACGCCTCTACCAAGGGATCGACGGCACGCGGATCTTTCAACTCGCCCAAGACCTCCGCTGCGTACTTTCGATTCAGCCAGTGTGAATCTCTCAGGTCGAGCAACATGGCGTCGGCCCGAGCGGCGTTTGGGTCTTTGGGGCGAATTTTAAAGCTCTTCGCGACCCGCTTGCCGTTTTCTTCCACCACTCGAATCGTGGCGCCGTCTCCCACCCTGATCCGTTTGAGGTCATCCAGCGCCTCCTCGACCACCTCCAGCAAGACCGTCTTGCCGTCGTAGGCCAAGAGTTCGACCTCGAGCTGTCTGCTCTCTGGGTTGACCGCCACGACACGCTCTGTCACCAAGTTGAAACCGTCTTTCTTGTCTCCGCCTTTCGGAGCGATCTGAATCAGTTTCGGAGCTTCATCCGCCATGGGTAATTATCCTCTATTGAATAAATTATTGCGATTCAGGTGTCCATCCAAGGCTGGCCAGCACAGCCTCAACGGTTTCCTGGACCATGGTGTTCTCGTCCTCGCGCAGCTTCAGCAAGGGGTGAATGGCTTCTTTCGCCCCAAGCCGCGCGAGTGATTCGGCGGCATTGCGTCTGACCAGCCAGTCCTCGTCTTGCAGCGATTCTATCAACGGGTTGACCCCCCGGCGATCTCCGATCTTCCCCAGCGCCTCAGCCGCATGGCGGCGAACCATCCAATTGGAACCCAAGAGTCCGTCGATCAACGCCTCGACCGCCCGCACGTCGCCGATCTTCTTCAAGACTCGGGCTGCGTCCTCGCGCAGGGTGCTGTCCATGAGGGCCTCGATGAGCCCGGGCACTGCTTGGGGATCGCCGATCCGCTCGAGCGCCCACAGGGCCGCCGTCCTCACAGCACCGTCACGATCCTTCATTGCACGGACTAGGTGATCGACGGCGCGTCGGTCCCGCAACTTGCCGAGTGCCGAGGCCGCCTGTTCCCGGATCGCCCAAGAGTCATCTTGCAACGCGTCGATCATCGGGTCGACGACGGAGGGGCCTATCCGTACGACCGCACTGGTGGCCGCCTCTCGAATCACCGCATCTTCATCGGTCATCAGGTCGATCAACCGAGGCAGCGCCCCAGGTCCGCTCTGACCGAGGCTCGCGATAGCGTGCTCGCGCAACGCTTCGTTTTCGTCGTGCAATGCCTGGATGAGTTGTTCGATTCGCTCGGATGCGCCCTGTTCAGTCATGCTTAATATCCTCTTTGTGGGCCTGGCTTTCCATGGCCGTGATGGCTTCGAGCTTGTCGGCGATCAAACCGGCATTATAGGCCACCAGGCCGTCACGATCCGTTCGGAGTCGGTCAAAGAGTTCCTTGTGTGGACGCAAGATCCCCACTTCCTTGATCTTGGCCAAGGCCT
>PHGD01000066.1 GCA_011090425.1 Nitrospira sp. LK70
TCGGCGCCCGATCGTGCCGAAGCCGGACCATCCGTGGAGGAAGCGGCTGCTGCAGAAACGGGACGTACACGCGGCAGCAGCCGGACCATAAACCGGACATTTCTACTTTGGGAAGAAGAGGACATTTCTAAATTGGGTTGACAGTGCGGTGATCAACCCTTGCAAATAGTCCTTGATGGGCTGACCCTTGCCGAGGCCTGGCGAAGGACTTCACCGAGACTGCAGGGTAATGACGGAGTCTCCATGATAGAGAGGGTCAGGCCGAGGAAGAGGTTACGGGCGGACTCGTTCCAAAAGGCATCCTTGATCTGCTCCGTCGGATAGAGCACCTGCCCGATGGCTTGGATCTCACCCACCCGGCGATTCGGATCGCGATCGACCGCATCCAATGGGTTCCAGCGATGGGTGTGGCCGTCCGCGCCAAATGGATTGAACAGGTAGACGTGATGGCCGTGCGCCTGTCGGAACTTCGACGTGTAGGCGAAGTTCTCCATTTTGATGTCCAGTACGACAACCGACTCATCGTAGTGGAGCAGGTTCGGGAGCACGATGCTCACGCCTTTGCCAGATCTGGTCGGCGCCGCCAGTAACACGAATTCCTGGCCCCCGTAGACCAAGTACCGACGCCCCACTTTTCCCACGATCACGCCACGCTCGCCATAGAGCCCGGCCTGTTGAATTTCATCATGAGACGCAAAACGCGCCTCGTCATGGAGCGGTGTCTTGCGATTGGTCAGGGACGACCAGAGCAGCGCCGGGAGACCGAATCCGACGAATCCACCGACTGCGGCGGAGAATTGCAGTCGCTTACGTTGCACCGGATCATCCCGATAGGCTTGCCAGGAGTCTGGCCAGCTGGTTAGAGAGAGGTCCTCTGGCATCTGTTTGTTGGCGAGCGTGAAGACGGCGCCGGCGAGGGCATCGGCTACGCAGAACCCGACTGTAACATAGACCAACAAGACCACCGCGATATGCAGACTCTTGCGTGACATCGGTTCCTCTAGGCCCTCACCAGGGTGGCTTCTCCGAATCGCGCCACGAGTTTCGCGATCGGGTCATAGTGCACTTCCGCCACGAAGCGCTCTTTCTTGATGGGCCGTCCTTCCTCGTCGTACTGATTCTGCACGACCACATGGAGGATCACGTCGATGGTCAAGGCCACCAGGCGCTTCAGGGTCGGCACATCGTAGGTCGCCGCCTGTTCGTGTTCTTTGCACATGAAAACATAGCGTTCGGCGGCGAGGGCGCAAGACTCCGCATGGTAGGAGGTAATCGATCCGCTGTGGCCCGTGGTGAGGAGTTTGAGGAAGTCGAACGCTTCTCCACCACGCAACTCGGCGAGCAACACCCGGTCCGGCTTCATGCGGAGCGTGGAGGCAATCAACTCCGACGGTGTGATGGTTGCCGCTCCTTGTCCTCCTTTGGCGTACAAGAGATGCACCCGGTTGCCGTGCTGTGGGAGCAACAACTCGCGCACGTCTTCGATCGTGATCAGCCGCTCCTGTTCCGGGACCGTCTGACAAATCGATTTCATGAGCGTGGTTTTGCCGGAGCCTGTGTCCCCCACGACGGCAATATTCTTTTTCGCCAGCACCGCCGCCCGAATGAACATCCCCAATTGACGATCGGTCAGATACTGCACGAGCTGTCGCTCGATGGGGTCAAGCTCGGAAGCGCGACGATCCAGCGTCGCCGCCTTGGCCCAGACATAACGGCTGAAGGCTCCTTCTGTTTCATATTCATCCAGCGTCTTGATCCAGGCGCTGGGACGCCGAATCGAAACAGAGATGGTTCCCAGTTCCACTGCGGGCGGCAGCACGATTTGCACCCGTTCCCCATTGGGCAACATGGCGGAGAGAATCGGATGGTGCGGTCCGATTTCTTGTTCGGTCGCAGTCGCGATTGCCGTTGCCAGCGCGGTGAGTCGATCCAGGGTCAGGTCCGGCGAGCGGTGATGCTGCCAGGCTGCGCCGACCTCGATATAGACTTCCTGTGGCCGATTGACGACGATCTCGGTCGCGCCGGGCAGCGCAAGGTAGCGAAGTAAGGGTCGCAATAGCTCGCGCACCATCGTGTCGTGCGCGAGCAGATCAGTGGGGGTGCAGTTCATAGACGGTGCTGAAATCCAGATCCCGCGCGACGAAGATGGTCCCACGGTCGCCCTGATTCTTGTAGAGCGTGGGTTTGATGTTGATGGTCGATTGAAGGATGAGTTCCGCCATGCGGTTCCCCGTCGTGGCGGAATGTTGATAGATCCCCAGACTCTGCGCGCCCCCGCCGCCGGCCTGCGTGGCGGTGGCCAAGCCGATCCCGTCCTGCACGAGCGAGAGGAGAAAGGCGGCCCCCAGCCGGTCCCACCAATGGTTATCCACGTAACCGACCAATCCAGAAGTGCCCAAGGCATCGGCAGCCGGCGAATTCAGATTGATCACCACTCCGGTTGGCGTTTTGACTCTGGTCCAGAGGAGAAAGAGGCGGCGCTGGCCCTGCGCCATCGTCGCTGCATATTCGCCGACCGCTTCCGATCCTCGTTCCAACAAAACAACGCGACCGTTGTCGCTGTACACATCGCTGTTCAGCACACAGGTCGCCATGCCGGCGACTTCATTGATGACCCGCACGGTCAAGGCGCAGTCGATCGTTCTGCCTTTTGGCAGGATGAGATTACGATCACCCAAGAGACCGGCTTGGACTTTGGGTGTGTCCGACGGCGTCAGGAGTCCTCCGATGGGACCGGCTCCGCTGGCTGCAGGACCGGGTGGCGCCGCGAGCCCGACACTCGTCACGCCAATTGAAGGGCCGCTGGGTCCGCCCATGTACCCGATCGACGCTGGTGTCGAGCTTCCTGTGTCTGCCGCCGTGCTGACAGGACTCACTGCTCCGCCCAGCATGCTCCCGGATCCCGTGTCCGGCTGTCTCGCGCCGTTCAGCAGCTCGCGTACCAAGGAGATGGCCGCGTCTGGTCCGGTTCCCATTTGTGGAGTCCGGGGACTGTCCGAAGCAGGGGAGTTCGTCACAATGACTTCCCCACCGAACCGACTGGACGCGCGTCTGTTGAGTGATGAGTTGCCTTGTGTCTGGTCAGCAGCAAGTGCCATTGGTCGGCTTCCATCATCGATTCCTCTGGCGCGGGGCGACATCATCACACGGTCAGCGGAGGCGACAGGCGACTGGCTGGTCGACCGCACGAGTGCTGTTGTGTGTTGAACTAGAAGCGGATCGGTCTCGAAGACGCGCTTCAGTCCGACCTGGGTCGGCTTGTTCTCCACCTTCGCCGCCCGTTCCTCCTGTGTGGCTTCCGCCTTGCGCTTCGCGCTATAGGTGTTGGCCGCAAAGACGAGTCCCACCACGAGCACGATGGCCATGACGACAAGAAACGCCACACGCGCCGCTGTTTCGTTCCTGCCACCGGCGTGACGGTTGACCGACACAATCCCATCGAGGATGGGAGGTTTCTGCTCAGCTTGCGCTTTTGATTCGTGTGGTTGTTCCATGTTCGTCTCTCAGCGCAGCGTCCTGGTGATGCCCGAGACGGTGGTTCCATCGGTGGTGGGCACGCCGGTTTTGTCGTAGGCGTCGTTCCAGATGCCGACCACGGCATCCCCCAAGCGCAACACAAACCGGCGCCCCATCCGCTGCACGACGGCGAGGTCCTTTTCCATGTGGAAATTGATACGGGTTTCTTCACCCAACGTCGAGAAGTAGAAGATGGCGGGGATCTCGCGATTGGGAGGGAAGAGAAAATAAGTGAAGCGGCCGTCATCGAACACGAGTGTTGGGGAAATATCTTCGCCGCCAGGAAGCACTTCCATCGAATAGGACCAATTGCGCGGTTCGGGTGTAAAGGAGTCGAGCCGCTCGTTGAGGAGATCGGCCTTGTCGCGGGCTTGTTTTGCGCGATGGGCCGAGGCTTGCATCGCCGTCATGGTTGCAGCGTTTGATGGGACCAGCGGATGCCGGAAGATCACACGGTACATCGACTCCTCTTTTCCGCGTGGCCCCTGTCCAAGGTTCTGCTTTCGTCCGATGCGATCGTCTCCCACGACGGTGAACTCCAGACTGTAATCACGCTTGTCCGTGCGAATCTCCAGATTGTTGTGCGTCGCATGGTCCTTGGGCTTCACCCAGACCTGATTGGTCCCGACATCGGCCCTGATGCACCATTCCGCTTCCGCCTTCGCACAGTCCGCGAGAAAGCCGCTGCCGGCGATGACGATACGTTCGTCGTCTCCCAACACAATGCGGGTCACGACACCACGGCGCACCGTCACTCGGGTCACTTCATCTCGTTGGTAGGTCACGTAGCGGACTCGTTGATCTCCGTCGCCCGGTTCCGGGACCTCCGCCGCGTTCGATGGGGCTCCTGAACAGAGGAGGACGACGGTGAGCCATGCCGTGATCGACCTTCTGTATTTGTTCATGGTGTGCATGACCCTGTACCCTTTCTATTTCTTCTCAACCATCGACAGGACTGAAGCCGGTGGTGTGATCGTCCCGATTTCCGCATCCACCCGATAGCCGGTCACTTTGTAGCCGAGCGGGTTTTGGATCAGATCCTTTTCCTGCCCCTTCATCGTGTGGCGGTACTCGTAGGAGACCGTCGCGATGAAATACTGCGGTGGCTCCACGCTGTGAGCCTCGGTCCGCTTCACCTGCTTCTCGAACCGCACTGTGGCTTTCGGTCCGACCGCATCGCTGTGGACGGTCACGCTCAAGACGTTCACCTTCCACTCGATACCGGTGCCCAACTGCTTGTCGCGGGCGTGCACCCCGTCAAAGAGGCTCGCGTAGTCACGACCGATATCGTCCGTACTCATCGCCAAGACCTGGTCGTAGTCGGCTTGGAGCAGTCGGTACGAGTAGGATTCTCGCGCGATCACGTATTTCTGCGTCCAATGTTTATCGAGCAATTCCTGGTAGCCCAGCACGGTCCGATCATCCGCCGCACTCACGAATGAGGACTCTGTGTTCTTCTCCGTCATCGTGTCTATCCCTTTGCCTTTTGCCCTTTGCCTTGCGCCTCTCGCCTTCAGCCTCCTGCCTATTGGCAGGACTACGGCGTCCAGGGAGTCATGTGGTCGAAGGTCCGGGTCGTGCCGGGAGCCAGCATCTTCAAGACTCGTTCTTGCTGTTCCTGTTGCGCGGCTTTTTCTTCCGCCTCGATCATGGATTTCATCGTCAGAATCCGGTTCGTGTCGTTGCTCACCTGGGCTTGCTCGGCGGCGATCCGGCCATTGAGTTCCAAAATTCCTTTTTCGTCCTCTGTCTGATTAATGCGAGTCGTCAAGGCCCGGATCTGCTGCATCCGTCCGAGCAACATTTGATAGGTGTTCGCGTAGTAGGCCTGACTTTGCGGCGTCTGGTTCAGCATGTTTTGACAGATCCGCAGCGCGTCGCCCGTTTTGCCTTCGCAGTTGTAAATCATGCGATTGTGGCGAATGATCTGCGCCGCTGCGGTCAAGCCATGGACCCCGCCGGACCGAATGGCGTGGTACACGGCATTGACGTCGGAGGGGACGACCCCGGCCAGGGTGAGGTTGTTCATGAGACTCCCCATGTTGCGCGAGCCCATGATCGCGTGAATTTGCTGGTCGGCTTGGAGGATCTGTTGCTGCATCTGCTGGAACTGTTGTATCCAGGCCAGGGCCTGCACGATCGATTGCACGAGATTGGCCGTGTCGATGACGGGAATACCTCCGGCTTGACCTTTCGACATTGGACTCACGATGAGCAGCACGACGACTGCCATCGCGATCACTGTGCGTTTTATGCGGGACATGCCTTACTCCTTTCGCGAAACGCTGTTTCGTAACCGCTCCAACGAGGCCCGTTGATAGAGGTCGCTCCCTGGCTGGGTCTTCCCGGTTGGAAGTACACTCAGCAGGGCGCGCGCCGCCCCGGTTCGCGGCCCACTCAGGGACCCACCGGTGGAGGCCACCGCCAACGGTAACAACCGACTCAGACCGGACGTGACGCCGTGCACGAGCAGCATTCCACTCCTGGTGGCATCCCCACCTGGGTTCCCAAGGGACAAGCCGCCAGCCAAACTCGCCCCCAGTGAAGCGACATGGAGCAAGACATAGGCGGCGGTGATGGAGAGAAACAGCAGGCCAACGACATCTGCCAGGATCGAGGTGGTTGAATAGGCTTGCAGGACATGCAGACAGGCATTCCGCAGCAGGCTCGCCAGAAACGTGATCACCGCCATGATGAGGACATTGGTGAAGACGGCGACCAGCGCACTGGACAGCCAATTCTCCGCATAGCGCTGCGTCACGGGAAACATCGCGCAAAAGATAAAGGCCGGTCCGACCGACAGCAGCAGGGCAAGGCTCACTTTTGCGACGAGAAAGAGCCCCATCGCGACGAAGGCCATCACGATCGAAGCCGTGGCACAGATCGCGCCTGCGATAAAGAGTGAGAATTGCGGGACCAGTCCCGAACTCGCTTCGGTGAACAGGGTTTCCATCAGCGTCGTGAAGGGGTCCGCCATCTGATCGATCGTGCCTCCCATCGAGAGGACTCCGCCGAAGGCAGAAGCGAAGGCTTCTTGAATCCCGTCCAATCCGTCCTTCACCAGGCTCCGATACTGCGGCCCGTTCAACGTCAGGCCGGTGATGAGCGCCACGCGGAACCAGCGCCAGACGAGCGCGGTGACCGGTTCCTGCACGTCGCCGCGCATGACTTGAAAGCCGGTCCATATGACATAGAGCGTCACCGCCGTCACGGCGACCGGCGTGAGCACTCCGATCACGGCATCGCTGGAGGTCACGACATAGTGGTCCAACGCATTGTTCACCGACTGCTCGATGTAGGTTGCCATGCCCATGGGGTAGGTCTACGCGACTCCTGTTCCGCTCTCATGCCGAAGACGTTTCCGCGCCGCGATGCGCTCATGAAACAGCGGCAGCCAGTCGGTGGGATCGTCGCCCACTTCGGCTCTGATCTGATCCAACAACGTCACGTTGTCCGTGGTGCCGGAGAGGACATTCAACAGATCCGTCATGCCACCCAGGTCGAATTGCACGATCGCCGAGCTGTGGCCCTGCTTCACCAGAAACAGACGGCTCGCTTCTCCGAGATTCTTGATGATGTGAAATTCAGCCTCCGTGACTTTGAACCCCTGGACATAGTCGTCATGATCGGCGCGCGGATTGGGCAAGAAGATCTGCGTCACGCTCTGCTCCACCATCGTTTTCCCGATGGGATGCCCCAGCACGTCGGAGGGCGATTGCGTCACAAAGACGCCGAGGCCGGATTGTTTGCGGATGGTCTTTTGCTTGTTGAAGGCGAAGTCCGCGAACAGCGGGTCTTGCAGCGGCTTCCAGAATTCCTCCATGACATAGATGAAGGGCTCGCCTGTGATCAGCCGTTCGGTGAGATGGAGCAGATAGGCCATGATCGGGGTTCGAACCTCGGGATCGTCCAGAAAGTCCGTATAGTCGTACCCGAATAATCGTGCGTAGCTGATATCCTGGGAATCTTTAGGATTGTCGAATGCCCAGCCCAGCGCGTGCCCGCGAGTCCATCGCTTCAACCGTGCCCTCACACTCTGGTCGCCGGTGGCCGGTAGGTTCTGGCGGAGGAGGGACAGAGAGCGCAGGTCCGGTGAGACCGTTTCACTCATCACCGTCCGCACGGCATGGCTGATCTCGGTCTGCTCCTTCGCGGTGAGCCGTGGAATCTCGTCGCCGGGCTGCTTCACGAGTTGCGCCACGAGCTGTTCACAGAATTGCCAATTGTTGGGGTTGGGTTCGAGCTGCAAGGGATTGAAGCCGGTCGGCATGCCGCGTTTGAGGGACCGATACGTCCCGCCCATGGCTCGGATGCCGATCTCCGCGCCGCGATCTTTGTCGAACACCACGCAACGGAGTCCCTGGTACTTGGTGGCGAAGGCCAGCAAGGACAGCTCGAGCGCAGTCTTACCCACGCCGGTGCTGCCGCAGATAAAGGTGTTGCCGGGATACTTTTCATCGCGTGAATCTCGGTCCTCCGGCGATACGTGGAAATTGAAATAATAGGGCTGCCCGCTTGGGGTCTTGAACAGGGCCAGGGCTTCGCCCCAGGGATTGCCCGCTCGTTTGCCGCGCGCGAAGTTGTGAAAGGGGCTGAGGCAGACAAAGTTCCGGCTGGTGATGACGGCTTCGCGCGGTCGCAGACTCCAATTTCCCGGGATCTGCGCGAACCAGGCACATTCGGGGATCACATCCGCCCGTGCCATCTTGAACCCCGGCCCGTCCTGAAAGACGGCCCTAGCGTCGGCAAGCGCGGTGCTGACCGATTCCATCGTGTGGCCGAAGATGGCCAGACTGTAGTGGTACTGGCCCAGGTCGATGAGTCCGCTCTGCAGATCGTCCGCGGCCTGGTCCATCTGTTCGATTTCACGCGTCGCCGCGTCTTCCGAGGCGATCAAATGCCCTTTCTGAGTCGCGAGCGACTTCAGAGCCGCGCGTTTGTTGAGGCATGAGAAGCTCTGGGTCTCGATGTACTCGGCGTCGCTATAGAGGAGGCCGTTGTTCATGCCTGGCTCAGAGAAGGGCGGATATTCCTGCATGTCGAGAAACCCAGCGAATTTCTTCTCGCGCGGATGCCAGATTTCCAGCATGCCGGTCCGGTCGCCGAAGTGCAGGCGAGAAGAGGGGAGGTACGAAGCCAGCGATGCCCGGCGCAGGGGGATTTCCTCCCAGACGCCATTGATCAAGTAGCTCAGAAAGGCTAGCTGGTCGGAGTACACAATGTCCTGTTTCATATAAGGGCCCAACCGAGTAGGCCCATAACGACTCAGACTCGCTTCGAGTTGCTTGCCCATGTCTTCCAGGATGGTCAGCTGTCCGGTCTCGTGCTCTCGTCGTTGGGCCAGGGTGCGCGTGCCCATGCGAGTGAAGAAGCTCGCCATCTTGGAAGGAAACGGTCGGTAGAGCAGGGACAGGTACAACTCCGTCGCCATCTGCCGATGCTGAGTGAAGGACTGATAGTAGCGGTCGGTCAGGCTTTGGCAGAACGAATTGGGCGAGGTGCCTTGCAATCGCTCGGTGACGACCCGTCGAATTTTATGGGACCAGAGGGCGAAGGAACCGCCGCCCAAGGAGCGGAGAAACTGGTACAGCGCTTCTTTGCGCAACAGGATTTCTGAACGGTCCGCTGTTTCGAATGTGATCCCCTCTAGTTTCCAACAGGCCAGGTATTCACCACCGGTCAAGGTGATGACGGTGGGCGTGATCGCCGTGCCGAGTGGGATATAGTCACTCGCGGGAATCTGCGAGGATGCGGCTTTCGTGAGGGCGGCTCTGGTTCTCATCAGCATAGGTCTGTTGACACTCAACTCTTCCACTGTGATCGTCTGGTCTTCCAGGACAGGGGGCCATAGGAAATGGTGCCCCACGTCGCGCGACTCGGTCCGTGCCGGAGTCGCATGCGTGCCCGCATCATCACTTGGCGCAAGCGTTGATCGTCCGTCTTCGTCGTCTGGCGCATCCAGAGCACGATGGGAATCGCGATCAGGACAATCCCAAGCGAGACGTAGCCGCTCACGAGGTAGTACAGCCAGACCGCCATCAACAGAGTCAGGCCACCGATCAGAATCAGCGGCACGATCGGGACCCCGCCCAACATCGCGGGCCTCGTGCAGCCGGTGAAGATGGGATCGCGAAATCCGTCCATGCTAGTTGATCAACCAGGCCGCGATTCCCGAAGCACCGCCCACCAAGATGCCGCCGATCACGACATTACTCACGTCGGACCATTGGGCATGGCTGAAGGCCATCTTGAACCCTGCCCACATGATGGCGACGGTAAAGAGCGTCACCGCCACACTCGTCAGGACTGTTTGCACGTTCTGCATCACGGTGTTCACCTTGGTGATCTGGGCCCAGGCCGGGTCCGATTCCAACAAGACCACCACCCCGAGCAGCCAAGAGGCAGCCGCGATCAGACGAGTATTCGCTCGGCTGACCGCCTTCCAGGTCCCGGTCCTTGACGTACGTTTCTGTGTCACATTCCGTCCCATCATCACCTTTTCCATCTTCCCATCCTTTCTGTGAAGTGGCCTCTGTGAAGAGTTTGCAGAGTCTTCTGCTCGCACTCATCGCCAAACGGGGGTGACATGTAGTGAGGTTCAGTTTTTACTGCAAGCCTGTGGGCACTACGTAGGTGCGGAGAGGACGACCGAAGATAGCCGGATGGAGATGAGTAGACTGACCGCAATCAGGTTAAAGGAGTACTGCGCGCCCTATCAGGAGCGACACCAGACCGTCATGGTAGGGACTTTGAAGAGGTGTAGTCCCAGCCTGACCGCCGAATTAAGTTGGGTGAAGAGAGGCGGGAGGATTTTCGCATACTGCAGCGTTGAACGATCAGGCACCCCGCTGCTTTGGTCACCGGCCCGTGATTACGAGGCAACCCCTAGCCGATGTTCTGCAAGCCGTCGGATCCTGACTTTCCTTTGTTCTTTCCGCGCCTGCGCGAGATCATAGGCCGACTGCATCCCCAGCCACATCGCTGCGCCGCCGCCGAACGCCTTTTCAAACCGCAAGGCCATATCCGGTGAGACGGCACTCTTCCCCCGGATGACGTTGTATAGCTGTTGCCGCGTCACCTTCATCGCCTTGGCGGCGTCCGCCACGCTCAGGTCTAATTCCTCGAGATTGGCTTCGACCAATTTCCCAGGATGAACGGGATTTTTCATGATCATGCGTGGCCTCTCAATGATAGTCCTTTAAATCCACATCGTACACATGCCCTTGAGTGAACCGAAAGGTCACCCGCCAGTTCGCGCGAACAGTGACAGCCCAAGAACCCTTACGATTTCCTTTCAATGGATGCAGGCGAAAGGTCGGCTGGTTCATATCCTCAACCCTTTCCACGGCGTTGAGCGCCGAGAGGATCAACCGCAGCCGGTCGAGCTGATCAGCCTTGAGTTTTCTCCCATCGTCCTGCTCGAACAGGAGCTGCAAGCCCTTATGCCGGAAACTTCGAATCACCGCTTTGACTGTAAAACGTCATTTGACATTTGTCAACAGCGACAGATGATTGCCGACTCACATCACCCCGCAGGCAGGGCAGCCCTGACTGCTCGCGTTGTCTTTCCAACGAGTCTTTCGCCGAATCTGTTGTCATCGTCGGTCGATCGGATTTGTTTTGCCATGTTAGGCCGTGGCCTGCCGCGCACGGATCGCCTGACGCAGCGCCCGCGCCAGCGAGAGCCTGTCACGGTCGCCGCTGAGTGCCCATCCGCCCGCGCTTCTTCGGCAGTCCTCGTCCTGTCACCTCCGTTGTCCTGCCCTGGCGCTTCGGTGTCAGCGAAAGCGCCAGTTCGTTCAACATGCAGGAGGTACCACCATGGCCAAACAATCCGTCAACCGATTTCCCGTTCCACAATTTATTCCGCGCTACCGGATCACGCTCGTGTCTGAGGGCGGTCACACCGTTCCCTGTGGTCTTCTTCGCGATTCCGCTGCGGCGGCCGCAGCGCTGCGCCCATACTTTGCCGGTCTAGATCGCGAGCAATCCCTTGTCTGTTGTCTCGACGCCAAGAATGTCAGCATCGGTGTGAACATCGTCTCGATCGGATCGCTCACGCTTAGCATTGTGCATCCACGTGAAGTTTTCAAACCGGCGATCCTCCTCAACGCCTGTGCAATCATAGTCGCCCATAACCATCCGTCCGGAGATCCCACGCCGAGCCCTGAGGATCGGACGCTCACCACACGACTGCGGGAAGGGGGAGACCTCCTGGGCATCAGGCTGCTCGACCATCTCATTCTCGGTGACGATCGGCTCTATAGTTTTGCAGATCAGGGCTGGCCGCTGTGAAGCTCCGGCTCAGATCTTCTCGCCGCTTGTCGACGATCCTTTCACGGACGCTTATCAGCTGCACACCCATTCCTGGGCCGTGCTTCTTGTCGGTGAGAGAGACCCGCTATGGGTTCGTGTTGAGATGTCTCAGGACTGCTCCAACATGTTGTGGTCCGCTCCTGAGAATGCGGACGCCCAAAAAGGGGGCAACATGCTGAAGAGCTTATGCTTCGCGGTGACGCTTGCGCATCAGTCGACTTGCTCACAAAGTTATCTCCAGAAGATGTGGACGACGAGCGGGACCTTCACGACCCTGCTCTTGTCCTGCATCATTCCTTTGTGAGGGCGGTGGCTGGTCGGTGTTGGCTGCGGGGAGCCGGATGGTTACATCGAAGAAGTTCCTGTGGTCAGACTCTATCGTTGCTTATTGTGGATTTTCGGTTGGATGTGTTTAATACCCCAACGAGCGCAATGAAAACAGGAGGGTATCATCATGAGCGGACCGAGTGTTGTTCTCCTGGAGTTTGATCCCGAACTCAACGCATTCGGTAAGGACAAATCGCTGAGAGATGGGCTGTCCGTTGTCGTACAGATCGGGGATACCCTCTGGGTTACCAACGATGAAACCATCAGTCTGGAACGGCTGTCGCTCGTCGCGGGAGAAAATACCGGCCCCTACAGCTATGGCCGCCATCATACGCAATTCTCGCTCCATGACTACCTTCGACTACCAGTACCGCCTCGCGATGGTGCGGACCTGAAAGAGGCAGATGTGGAAGGGCTGGACTACAAAGACGGGTACCTCTGGCTGGTGGGCTCACACAGCCTGAAGCGCAAAAAGCCGAAACTGCAGGATGGAGCCAAGAAGGCCCAGGAGCAGATGGCGCAGGTGAGCAGTGACGGCAACCGATACCTCGTGGCTCGCATTCCCGTGGTGGAACGCGACGGAACGTATACCCTGGCGAAAAAAGACACGCGGAACGGGAAGGAGCGTACCGCAGCCCAACTGCATGGTAACAACAAGCGTAACGACTTGACTGAGGCACTCAGAGAGGACGAGCATCTCGGATCATTCATGGGGATTCCAAGCAAGGACAATGGGTTCGATATTGAAGGATTGGCTGTGGCAGGCGAACGTCTCTTTATTGGACTACGCGGGCCAGTCCTGCGTGGCTGGGCGGTGATTCTAGAAGTGGAACTCAAGGAGGATAACGACCAGCCATCCACGCTGAAGTTGAAGGCAATTGGATCGAACGACCGCCTGTATCGAAAACATTTCCTCCATCTGGGTGGTCTCGGTATTCGCGACCTGTGCGTACAGGGCTCTGACCTGCTGATCCTTTCGGGACCGACCATGGATCTCGACGGCCCGGTGACCATTGTCCGGTGGCCGAAGGGGACAGATCCAAAAGGGGAGAGCGTGGTTCCGGCCAGCGAGTTGGAACGCGTGCTGGATGTGCCCTATGGCCGAGGTGTAGACCATGCCGAAGGCATGACGTTGTTCTCGCCGGATGGGGGAACAGCCAGCTCACTCCTGGTGGTGTACGACTCTGCGTCCAAGAACCGTCAGTCGGGAAGGAGCACAGTGGCGGCGGACGTTTTTCTCTTGCCTCCAGCGTCCGAACCCAGAAGAGCCTAACTCTCGCGGCACCCGACTGCGCCCCATAGCAGAAAAGGGAAAGACGGTGCCCCCTCCCTTACCACCTGCGCTCGAAAGTGAGCCGAGAAAATCAGAGATCCAGCGAGCCCGCAATGTCGCGATAACCTACCTGATGCTTAAGATCGGATTGCGGACGATTGAAGTGAGTCGCGCACGACTGGCGCATCTGCAGGAGCAGGTGCCGGGGAAGGTCCGGCGATGGTGGGTGCATTGCAAGGGGCGAAGCTCTGCCGATGAGTATGTGCAGGTGCTCCGGGAGGTGTATGACCGGATCCAGGCGTATCTGACGTTCCGGCCTAGACCATTGAAGGATAGCGATCCGCTCTTTGCGACACAGGGCGAGCTATGGTCGCGGCGGGAATGTGGTGATGCCAGCCGGGCTGCCGCTCTCGACACGCGCGATCCATCGCATCATTACGGAAGGATTGCTGTTAGCGGGGGTAAAGAAGCCGGGGATTGTGGTGCATAGTCTGCGGCACTCGACCCCGACGTTTGCCCTCCTGAATGATGCGAATCCCACACGGGTGCAGAAGAGGACGCGGCATCAGCACTATGCGACCACCGAGATTTATGTGGAAGAGGTGCAGCGGCTCCTGTAAGGGGCCGAAGACACGGTGACACGGATTTAGGGATATTCACACGTATGGTAACTATAGCTAGGCCTATAGTTATTGATAAGCATTGACGATTTCGTCAAGGGTCGCCTGGTCCTGATACTCCCTGCGCTTCTTGAGGGCGGCGAAGTCCTGTTCGATCGGGTTGAAGTCGGGAGAGTACGGCGGCAGGAACAGCAGCGTGGCGCCGGTGGCCTCGATGAGCTCCGCCGTCTCCGCCGATTTGTGAAAGGCCGCGTTGTCCATGATCACGAGGTGTTGGGCCGTGAGGTGCGGGCACAGCCTGGTCTTCAGCCAGGTGTTGAAGACCGTCGTATCACACGTCCCCTCGAACAGAAGCGGTTCCTCGAGTCGCCCTTCTATACGGGCCGCAAGCACCGAGGTCCGCGGCCGTCGCTGCCCGGAGACGAGGCCGTCCACGCGGTGGCCCTTCGGCGCGTACCCATACCGCCGCGCCGTCGAAGCCGCAAAACCGCATTCATCGATATGGACGGGGCGTTTGCCGCGGCGAAAGAACCGCTCGCGCAGGCGCAGGAATTCTTTACGTTGCTGCGGATCGCGTTCGTGGTACCCGATCCTTTTTTTTATGAGTGACCTGCAGTCGTTGCAGCGCGTACCAGATGCAGGGTCGAGACAGCTGGAAATGTCGCGCCCGCTCCGCTTGTGTCCGATCGGGATGCGCGTCCACATGCCGGCGCAATTGCTCCCCATCCAGCTTATGGGGACGGCGCGGGCCGGGGCGTTGGTAGGCCACGCCGCCAGGCTTGAGCCAGCGGTACACGCTGGCCTCGCCCACCTTAAACCGCCGAGCCGCCTCGGCTTTGCTTCCACCACTGCGCACAAAATCCACCACCCGGTGACGCAAGTCTGATGAGCATCTCATACCCTCATCATTGCCCAACCCTATCCCCCCTGTCCATCAGTAATTATCGGCTTAGCGATACATACAAGCCATTCGCCAAAACACAAGCGTAAGTGCCATCGAGCAAGTTCAGAATTCACTGTATATCCTCAAGGTTACCGAGGAGTATCTACCTCATCACCTATGGATTAATCACAAAGGGCATTTGTCTTTCGCAAACTGAGTCATCCACCCCCAGCTGTATCCGTTTAGATTCACACTGAATCGAATTAGATTCAGGAACATCTCATCTTGAATTTCGTTCTCAGTCAGGATGTTGAGCCTATTAGGAAATCATTCCAAAAAAGTATGCGCACACCGTAGCATTGAACTTGCTTATGAGTCGGGAAGTCCTCAACGAACCAGGGTATTGGAGATCCCTGAAACGGAAAACCAGGTGACGGAGAGGCTCCGCGTCGCATTGACCGGCCTGGCCAAATTGGTCCAAGAGTAAAGGTGAAACTGGTCCCAACCCAGGAGGTTATTGATATGCCAAGCAAACGGTATGCCCTGGAAGAGCTCATTCAACATCTGCGCACGGTACAGGAACTCCCCGCTGGTGAATCATGGTGAGGATGCAGAGCAGTCTGAAATGGGCGTGGTGGTTGGTAACGATCACGGGAGCGGCAACGCTTTTATTCGGTGTGTGGGAGATCGCTATCAGTGCCTGCTCCAACCCTCTACCGCCGGCGCTTGCTGACATCTCGCGAGGCTGGCGCTCGGGCATTGTCCCATTCAAGTTCACCGGCAGCTTGGGGGGTGAGGACCAGAAAAATGCCATCCGCGCGGCAATGGCGGAGTGGGAGACCAAGACCGGCGTCGTAAAATTCGTCGAGGAGCCGAACAACCCGGCGGCGTGGATAATTAATCTCGACGCCGCCGATTGCACCGCGGGCGGGATGAGGCTTGGATGCCAGCTGCTACACGAGACGGGTCATCTTGTGGGCCTAGCCCACGAGCAGCAGCGTCAAGACGCCGGCCGGTTCATCACGCTCATTCAGAACGACGACATCTGCAACGATCTCAGCGAGGGGACCAGGTATACCGACACCATCTGGAGCGGCACCAACTACGGCCCTTACAACGAGAACTCGGTCATGCATTACGGGCCAAATCCGGGCAAGGACTCGACCTACGATTTCACGCGCCTGGATGGAACTGTGAACAATCTCGGCAGCCTGGGCACTATCCAGCCCAGTGACGCCAGCTCCGTGCAAGAGCTGCAGGCGCGCTTCCTGAATTGGGACCGCTTTCGCAGCCGGGGGACGACGGTGGGCCCGGGTCCGCTCGTGACCCAGCTCGCCAGTGGCGTCTTCATGCAAACGGGCAAGGAGATGGCGGCAGCGCGCGTGCGACACGTGGACCTGGTGGCGGTGTTCGGCACCGACGGGCGCGTGTATATGAGCTCGCATGGCACTCAGTCGTCTGGATGGCGGCCGCTGTTCACGTCGGCGACCGCTATCGCGGCCACCGCCATGGGAGGCCAAATCGCGGTGGCGCGTTCCGCGGCGACGGGAATATCTGTGCAGGTTTCGACCAACGCCCAGACACTGGTAGCCGCGAACCCGGACGGCGGCGACGCGTTCAACAACGGGCTCGTCTGGTCGGCAGCGGTGAACTGGGGCGCGCCCTCGGGCACGACGGTTGCTGGCTTCGCGTTGGCCAGCCTCGGTCCCTCGCGCCTAGCGGCAGTGGCGCGCACGACGAACGGGCAGCTCTGGACCCGGCACACGACCAATCTCACTACGGTAAGCGGGAGCTGGACACTAATCACAGAGGGCGTGGTGGGGCGACCCGCGATGGCGGCGTTCTCGGGCAGCCTGCGCATTTTCCACTCCCAAACCTCAGGTGGCAGTACCACCCTGTGGCAGTCGATCTGTACGATCAACTCGTGTACACCTCCGGCGAATGTGGGTAGCGTACAGGCGGGCACCACCGCCACCGTGTCGGCATCCGAGACGGAGCTGCATCTGGTATCTAAGAATCCTGCAGGACAGCTCAACTGGCAGCGTTTCGACGTAAACGGCTCCGTCGAGCTCACAGGCAAGCTCATAGGCGGGCTGCTGGCCGCGGAGGGCACGGCAACGAACTCCTTCGAGGACCGCTTCGGTAGCTTCGCGCTTTTCGCGGAGCTGGGCGACCACAACCTCTGGCAGCGCGTCTACAACCGATATTTCCAGGGCCGGCTCTCGAACCTTCCGCCCAACGACTACGATCGCGACGCGAAGACCGATCCCGTGGTCGTCCGCAACGGTACGTGGTGGGTCCTGCCGTCGTCGGGGTTGCCGGGAGCGGCCTTCGCGATCGCCCATGCCAGCGATGTGCTGCTGCCGGCCGCGGACTACGATGGCAAAGACAACGGCAAGAGCGACCTACACATCTACCGTCGCAGTACCGGCATGTGGGAAGGCCTCGCTATCGATCGGTCGCAGACTGCGACCGGACAGCCGTTCACTCTGGCGTCGTTCGGCCGGCAGCCAGACGTGCAGTTCGGCCGCGCTACCGACCGTCCTGTACCGGGTGACTACGACGGCGACTGGATCATGGACGAGGCTGTATTCCGGCCGTCCACTGGCACCTGGTTAGCATCACTATCTGGAGGGGGCCCCGATCTCGTGGTTCAGTTCGGCGTTGCCACCGACCGCCCCGTGCCGGGTGATTACGACGGCGACGGCAAGACCGATCCCGCAGTATTCCGTCAATTCACCCAAGGCAGCAGCTGGTTCGTGCGCCCGTCGGGCGGCGGCGAGGACATCGAACGGACCTTCGGCAGTGCGACCGATCGCCCAGTTCCTGGCGACTACGATGGCGACGGACGTACCGATTTCGCCGTTTTCAGCCCTACGACCGGCGAGTGGCGCATTCGCTTCCAAACTGGTGAACCAGACGCCGTCATCCGATTCGGAACCTCAACAGACCGCGTCACCCCCGGGGACTTCGACGGCGACGGTCGAACTGACGTTGCGCTGTTCCGTCCCACCAACGGCAAGTGGTACATCCATCCGAGCAGCGGTGGCCCCGACATCGTTCGGACCTGGGGCCAGGCCACCGACGCCTTACCATGGCCGGAGCACACCCATACGCCCAGCACCACCGGCAGCGACTACGATGGCGACGGCAAGAGCGACGTGACGGTGTTTCGCCCATCGAGCGGCACGTGGTTCTCACACCTCTCGAGTGGAGGCCCAGACCAGGTAACCCAGTTTGGCATCTCGACCGACCGCATGGTGCCGGGCGACTACGACGGCGATGGGCGCACGGACGTGGCGGTGTTCCGCACCGACGCCAACCAGAACGGCACCTGGTTTGTACATCCGAGCAGTGGTGGCCCCGACCGCGTGGTACCGCTCGGCATAGGAAGCGACAAGACCGTCCCAGGCGACTACGACGGCGACGGCAGGGTCGACCCCGCCGTGTACCGCTCGTCAACTGGCATGTGGTTAGCGCGCCTCAGCTCAGGAGATCCGAACTTCTTCATCAAGTTCGGCATGTCGACGGACATTCCGGTCCCAGGCGACTACGACGGCGATGGCAAGACCGATCCCGCAGTATTCCGACCCACCGACGGCAAGTGGTACATCCACCCGAGCGCCAGCGGTCCCGATATCGTGATCAAGTTCGGTGTATCCACCGATCGGGTCATCGCGGCTGACTGGGACGGCGATGGGCGCACGGACGTGGCGGTGTTCCGCGTCGACGCCAACCAGAACGGCACGTGGTTTGTGCGCCCGTCTGGGGGCGGCAGCGACCTCGTGATCCCATTCGGCGTCGCAAGCGACCGCCTTGTCTCTGCCGATTACGATGGCGACCACAAGACCGACGTAACCGTATTCCGCGTCGACGCCAGCGAGAACGCACGCTGGTTCACTCGCCCAAGCCTGGGCCTGGCTGATACCAACACGCCGTTCGGTGTGGGCTCGGACATAGTGGCTGACTCGAGATGAAATGACTGTAAGGGCTTGGATGCGTTTTCATCCCAATCCGAGGGAAAAATTTGGGGTCAGTTTGAGCTCACCCCGTTTAACAGACACCTTGAAATGGAGGACAGGATCCACGAAGGAAGTGTCCAATGGGTTCACATAAACATTCGATTCAGTGTGAATCCAATTGAATACAGTTGGAACCACTGCTGTGATAGTCGAGTTCGTGGTCTGAAGCCTCGCCGGTCTAGCCACAACGCTCTGTGGCTGGCGAATATGAGTGATACTCAGGCACAGACCCGGTCGTGTTGAGCATCGCTCAGCTGTATCATGGGCCATAGCGGTGAGGAAATAGACGACTCTGCAGAGTATTCGGTTCTACCACAAGGGAGGAGAGATCATGGATGACAAGGTGATTGTGACTAATCAAAGTGCGCTGATGAAAAAATATGGGCGCCAAGGCATGACAAAGATTCGCCAGGCCATTCGCGCGTTGTCAGCGGCAGACAAGAAGCGAGGCGTGAAGAACCGAGTCGTGTATCTCGATGACGCGAAAATCATGAAGAAGCTCGGCGGCAAGCCGGTGGTAAACGCAGTGGACAGTAGAGCCAATAAGGAAGCCATCGATGCAGTCTTCACGTCTCTCCAGCCAGATTACCTGATGATTCTTGGAGCACCGGATGTCGTCCCCCACCAGGACCTCGACAATCCTGTTTTTAGGCAAGACGGTGACGATGATCCGACCGCGTGGGGCGACGTACCCTATGCCTGTGATGCTCCTTACTCACGAGACCCGGCCCGGTTCGTCGGACCCACGCGTGTTGTGGGACGAATGCCGGATCTGGTGAGTGCTGCAGAACCGTCCTATCTCATCGCACTCCTCAAAGCCGCGACAAATGCGCAGCGCCGAGAAGCGGAGATGTATACGGGGTACTTTGGATTGTCCGCAGAAGAGTGGCAAGGCTCAACCAGGCTGAGCCTCAACAATATTTTTGGCCAGGCAAGCAACCTGCTCCTCTCTCCATCTGCAGGTCCACACTATCAAGCTGGTGAGCTGAAGAATCGCATGCACTTTATCAACTGTCATGGGGGATTGGCCTCACCAGAATTTCAGGGCCAGCGTGGCGATAGCTATCCGACCTCCCTGACCACCAAGACTACAGAGGGGGAAATTCAGGATGGTACCGTGGCCGCCGTGGAGTGTTGCTACGGGGCTGAATTGTATGACGCGACGACGCTGGGGATTGATCTGCCGATCTGTCAGAGCTATCTGCGGCAAGGTGCCTATGGTTATTTCGGCAGTACGACGATCGCCTATGGTCCAGCGAACGCTAATGGGGCAGCAGACCTGATCTGTCAGTATTTTCTCTTGCAGATCTTAGAAGGCGCCTCACTCGGACGCGCGGCACTGGCAGCTCGCCAACAGTTCGTGCAGGGTACAGCACAAATGGATCCTATTGATTTGAAGACCTTGGCGCAGTTTTGTTTACTGGGCGATCCCAGTGTGCATCCAGTGCTGCGGACCACGCCGACCACTGTGCCGAAGGGTATGGTGACCAGCCAGGCCGAACGATTCTTCCGGGCTGAGCGGCGGGCCAAGCTGCAAGAGACTGGAGCCTTTCTGTCAAAGACGAAACCCACAGCATCACAACAGGTGGCGTTGCGAAAACTACCAGCAGCGACGAAGCAGGCACTGGCCAATATCGCCAAGCAAGCAGGGCTGGAATCCAGTCAGTCGTACTCCGCCTTTGCCGTAAAGGGAGCGCCGGCTCCGGTGCGCAGGACAGCCAAAGTCGCAGCGGCTCCCTCTCGCTACTTCGTCACGGTCGGGACGCCACGCGACGGTCAAGTCGACAAGGTGAAGCGGGGAGTGGCGGTGGTGGCCAAAGAAACAAATGGTCGCATTGTTGGATACCGGATCTATCACCAGCGGTGATCGAGAGTCATGAATGGATCGAACCCGATTCCGGTGAAGGGCGTAAGAGGCCGCGTGGCCCGTGGCCTCTATGCCCAGGGCAGCAAGAGTGAGCGTGAGGCAGTCTTCCTTGAGACCGACAAGGGCAGGTATGTCCTGCGCCGAAAGACCGGCCCAGTCTTTGGAGACGTGGAGTTGGAGCAATATGTGGGGCGAGAAGTGATCTGTGACGGGTTTATGGTTGGCGCCACTCTTTTGGCGGAACGGATCCAGATGATAGAGGAGAGTCCCTGATGGGACCACCCTCTAAGTAGTAGGAGACTTCGCGAACAGCGATTCGATTGGTGAAAAATGAAGAGCCACGTTTTGACAACCGTGGTTTCTCTTGTTATGCGCTACGTATGAACCGCTTTGCGCTGCTCACTGGTCTCACCCCACTAATCTCAGGTGGGCAAGTCTCGCTGAGCTAGAAATGGACGCCAAACTACAAGAACCACTCAGCGATCTCTCAGATTGGCAGATCTGGCTAGGCACTGTCACATTTCGGTGGCTTCCTGTCTCGCTGCAATTACTCAGCATTGCAATGGTTCCGGGAACGGTCATCTGGGTTATGGTAAGCCCCCTGGAGCATTACTGGGTACTCTTCATCAAGTTAGCCGGTGGTTCAATCGTGTGTTGGGGGTTCTGGCGACTCGCAAGGTTTTCTCACAGTATCTGTTCGGGCTTCCACAAGATCTTCTACGTGACTGAAGAGCGGCGCTTGCGTGAGAAAGATCTGCGCGGATATTTTCTGTATTTACGATCCTTTCGAGACCAGACCTTCGCCGTCCAATCTACCACGCTGACCCCGGAAGAAAAGACAACGCTGGTTTTGACAGAGGAACTAAGCGCGAGGCTTGAACGGAGCTTGGCGAAATATGGTCGCATCATCATGATCGGTGAAGAAAGAAGCGCCGATTCGTATTGGGAATCGAGCTTGATGGCAAAAACCGATGATGCCAATTGGTGGTCGGTCTTTTGCCGTTTGGTTGAGCATGCACGCTGTATTCTTGTGGTGCCGGAAGTCACGCTAGGTCTACGACGTGAGCTCACGGAAATATTGAGAGGTCCGCATAGGAACAAAGTCGTCGTCGTGATGTCCAGAGCTGATGCAGAGGGTCGTAGAGCTCAGCGCTGGGCTGAGGTGTGCTCAGCGCTTGAGCCGCACGGATTCCAACTGCCTACCTATGAGCCTATGGGCTGCTTCTATTTACCAGATCAGAATTTGGGGCCTGAAAAGGTTTTCCTCTTCAACCCGCGGCTTCCGGTGACAGTAGCTATGAGGCGAGCATTTCGAGACATACACTTGCGGATTGGGCCAGGAAAGGTGTCGCTCAAAGAGGCTATAACATCGGTAACGCTTCAGTAGAGAGGGTCCCTTTAGAAAATTAGATCCATCTCAAGATCAATTTGCGGGCAAGCTAGCCTAACCTCCACAGTTCGGTCACCTCGGAGTCTTTTTTTGCCTTTGGCATTGGTGCAACCCCGCGACAGATCAACAAGCCCCTACGTGAAACCACGATATAGTGGCGACCAACCCCATTGACGCGAGCCTGGTCGCTGGCGCATAAGGGCTCGCGATGTACCTCCGCCATACGACACGGCGTAAAGAGGGCAAGGTCCATACGTACTGGCAACTGGTGCGCTCGGTGCGGATGGGCCGCAAGGTCGTCTAGCAAACGGTGGCACAGTTGGGCGAATTGGATGCCCAAGGCTGTGCCCGTGCGAGGGCTCTGGCTCAGCTGCTCGTCGGACGGGCCACACAACCAGATCTGTTCACGCCTGGGACGGCGGAGGAGACGGTCGTTCCGGTCCGGCTGGATCAGGTCAGGCTCAACATACGCAGTCATCACCCGGAGGGGGGAATTTCACGTGACCGCACAAGGGGGTAAGCTAATCGTTGACAGTATCGCAGGTTCTCTTGTCTTACCCCACCTTACGGCTGCCCTCTGGAATGCATTCTCTCGCTAAGTGGGCAAGGATCGCTTCCACATAATCTTCGGGCTTAGTCGCACCTTGTGCGATCGTCAGAGCCTCACCGGTTACGTCAAACGTGACCACAGAGCCTGGGCCTGGGAATTCTCCGGCGGCGAGAGCAATGCTATTTGCCACCATCGTAAACTTACTCCAATCCTTTGTGGTCGAGTCAAAAAGCATCCCAATCCGATCGCCTCCGATCCTGTCAAGCAACCTTCGGAGCGGGGGTATGACTATCATCAGCTTGGGACAGAGCCCGGCATCCCTGATGTACACGAGTTCCCAGCGAAGGTTGTCAGAGTCTCCAGGCCTCATGATGATGAAGGCGCTTCGAGCAGCAAGCTCGCGAAACTTCTGTCGCCAGCTCTCGTCATCCATATAGTCACGCGCCGCGCCGCCTGGTGGTATGGAATCTTGTGGATCGCCCAAGGCGATGAATGGTCCAACCAGGCGTCTGATGGCAACCGCGAAGTACTCTTCAACTGTAACACCATGCCGAAATGCCCTCGGATTGCGAACGGGAATCTCCAACTCGCGCAGCTGATCAATCGACACGCCAGTAAAGATTTCGTCCTCCTGTTCGAATGGTCGCAGATATAACACAGGTGATCGTTGGTCTTCGCTCAGCACCGTAGACAAAGACGGTGCGCTGATTCTCCTGGCATAGTACGCAAACGTTCCATATAAGCTCCAGCATATGATTCCGAGCTTGAACTGTTGAGAAGCCTCGACATCAAAGAAAAAGCCCGATAGGGTCGATACGCCCCAAACAACCACACAGAGGCGCGAAAGCAATCGCCATGGGATCCTCGTCTGTCGAGGACCAGCGCTCCGGCGTTGAACAGGCAAGAGGTAGGCCACCGCCGCTGATCCAGCAAAAACCGCTAAACCAGCAGGGAGATAGTTGCTGATGAAGCGGACTGTATGTGGCCAAATTGAGCTCTCCTGGAAGTAATCAGGATTGTTCGCCGCGCTACAATTCCAACAGGATGCAGGATCCCATGCATCCACAAACCATCCGGCAGCAAGTGATATAAAATAGGCGCTTGTGAATGCAGCTGAGCGAAGCGGAGACTGGTGACCTTTTCTCCGCACATACTTGTCCATCTGGTAGAACAGATACGCAAACGCACAACAACAACTGGTAAAAGACTTCCTGATTGACTACCTCGTTTGCACTCATAACAACCCCTGATAGGAGAAAACCTGATTCACTGGAACGGTGTGCGACCGCTGAGATCTCTATCCCCGTGAGGTACCCACCTGTTGCATCGTGTTGTTTTCGCTTGTCTGGGTGTCTTAGGCAGTATCGGCCTCTTACCTCTTGTTGCCCAGCCGGGACATAGGAATTGTGTTTCCGTCGGATTCCTTTTGAATCCTTATCGGTCCTCAGCTTGCTCTGTGATTACGTGGAATCAACGTTCCACTTGCATTCTGCTTTGCTGGACGTTGAACCCAGGAACTGTTGCCTCACGGCTTGAGGCCTCTCTTCAAGGTACAAAGCTATGTGCCCTCACATATTGGCGAGGCGCGATGGTCCACGCAGGTGTCGATGCGTAGGGTTCGATCCTGTCGTGAGCTGAGAATCAACGATCAATGGTTTGATGTTCGCTCAAAGTCCTCCTAGGCAGTCATCGTGCCGATTACTCGCAGCATCGATGGGCGTGTATCGCATCCACCATGCATAATGCTGCTGTCTTTTAGGCTCCAACCTGGGCGAAGGAACCGTTCACCAGGCTCGGGTCCACCTGGATGCCGTCGACAATTGGCATGCCTTCTTGGGTTGGAGCGGCCTTGAGCTCCTACTCTTCACGTTCGCTTGCCGCGTCTCTAAGTCCGCCAGCACCTTCTGCCCAGCCTCAAATTCACCCTTCAGTTCTTTCAGCCGCTGCTCAATTCGTTGGATCATGGTTGCGCCTCCTGTATGATGTGCATTGAACACACCGGATAGGGAGCCTGCCCCTGTTTCTTTTCCCTTGCCAGGCATGCCTCCATCTGGTACTTCTTTCGGGGGCAGTTGTACAAGAGCAGGAGGCTCGCTGATGGCCACACTGACCGCTCAACCAGTCGGAAAGATTCGTCTGGGCACGAAAGGCCAAATTACGGTGCCATCCGATTACCGCACCCTCCATAAACTCTCGACAGGAAGTGAAGTGTTCCTCATTGAGCTCGGCAATGCACTGATGGTCGTGCCGGTCGACCGGGCCCTGGAGCACCTGTGTCGGCAGATTCAAGAAGGACTGGCGGGGCAAGGCATTTCGACCGAACACGCACTTCAGAACCTGGCGAAAGTGCGACGCCGTCGCTTCCGCCGTCTGTATGGCAAAAGGTAAGCGTGCCCCACCGAGAATCTTTCTCGATTCCGGAGTCGTCCTGGAAGGACTTCTCGCTCCCTGGAGCGCCTCACGTGCCATTCTGATCCTTGCTCG
>PHGD01000170.1 GCA_011090425.1 Nitrospira sp. LK70
CGCATTCCAAGTCAGTGTGACGGCCGTGTGCCGTGCCACGCATAGCAGCCAGTCTCTCTTTGGGCTGAAAGGACACGCAGATGATAACCGAAAGAGGACTCCTCTATCGGCCACTTGACATCCACATAGCAGCCTGTCGAAGCATGAGCACTTTCGTCTTTGGCAAGACAAGTTCCATGAACTTCTGGGTCTATATTCTTCGCTGTGCCGACGAGTCCTATTACACTGGGCACACTGACAACCTCGAAAAGCGGGTCGCGGAGCACCAAGTGGGGGAGGTGCCTGGCTATACCTTCTCCAGACGCCCGGTGACCTTGGTTTATAGCGAGGTGTTTACGACCCGGGAAGAGGCGTTAGCCTCTGAGCGCCGAATCAAAGGTTGAGCCGTCAAAAGAAGGAAGCAATGATGCGCGGGGACTGGGCGGAAGTGGCTCGGTTAGCGAAAGGAGGGCGTCCTTCGACGGGCTCAGGACGAATGGACTCTTAAGTCGGCATAAGGATCACAATCCGGCCCGTACCAAACCTTCCTGGCACATGAACCGATAGCCAGACTAACCCACGTCGTTCCGCGACCGTGTCGTGCATCATGCGGTGATGCAGGTGATCGAGCCGCTGTTCGATCGCACGTTTCTGTCAGACAGCTACGCCTGCCGCAAGGGCAAGGGGGTGCATGACGCGGTGGATCGTTACCAGGCCTGGACACAGAACTATCGGTATGTTCTGAAGATGGACATCCAGCAGTATTTCCCATCTATCGACCACGAATTGCCCAAGGAGAAGTTGCGTCGGCGGATCAAGGATGCACAAGTCTTGGACTTACTCGACCGCATCATCGATGGTTCTCCTCGAGGAACCACCATCCATAACTATTTCCCCGGCGATGACTTGTTCGCTCCGTTCGAACGGCCTGTCGGCATTCCCATCGGCAATCTAACGAGTCAGTTTTTCGCCAATCTGTATCTGGACGACCTCGACCAGTACATCAAGCAGTCTCTGCACGTCAGGCCCTATCTCCGCTACGTGGACGACATGGTGGTGCTGGACCACGGCAAGGCGCGGTTGGCGGAGATCCGCGCAGCGGTCCGAGAGCGACTCGCGATCGATCGACTACAGCTCCATCCCCACAAAGCGCAGGTCTCTCCGGTAGCCGACGGTCTGAACCTGCTTGGGTATGTCGTCTATCCCTCACGTCGTCGATTGCGGAGTGATAACGGGCACCGATTCGCGCGGCGGGTCCGTCGGATGGCGCAGATCTATCGAACCGGGCGTTTGGAATGGACGAAGGTGAGGGCCTCGATTCAGAGCTGGATGGGCCATGCACAGCATGCCGACACTGACGGCCTTCGCCGAGCGATCTTCTCCCAGGCCGTGTTTACGAGGGGAACGGGCCAAGAGGCGGCCAGCACGTGATCCGTGGCGGTTCCTGGAACAACAAACCGGACAACCTTCGTGTCTCGAACCGGAACAGGAACACGACCGACAACCGGAACAACAACCTGGGGTTTCGTCTCATCCAGTCCGCCCGCACGGCACCGGTCAGGGTGCCGGTCCAGAGCCGATCTGTTCAAGGATGGGTCGGGTGTGACAGCGGGTGTCCATGAGCCTGTTTCCCGGTCTCCTGCGTGAGCGGGAACGCCGAATAGAGGGCCTGGGGTGAGGCGGATCGGGGCTGGTCGGCTAAACTGACGGCCCCGCCGCTGCCATGGAAAATTGCAGTCGATCATGGTAAACGATGTCCGTCGGGTTGTACCACATACCAAGTGTGTTAACGTTTGGTGTCATTCCAGGCAAGACAGGACGTATTGTAAGAGTCGCGCACCGACGTTTTCTTGATGAGAGGCTAACGAGGAGGACGCATGATTCTTTCGACGACCAACAACATCGAAGGTAGGAAAACAGTCAAGTATCTCGGATTGGTATCCGGGGACGCGATCCTGGGCGCGAACATCTTTCGGGACTTTTTCGCGTCGATCCGGGATATTGTCGGTGGTCGCTCGGCGGCCTACGAAAAGGAGCTCAGGAAGGCCAAGAATATCGCGCTTGAAGAAATGCAGGAGCAAGCCGAGAACTTGGGTGCCAATGCGATCGTCGGCATCGATATCGACTATGAGACGATCGGCACCAACAGCAGCATGTTGATGGTCAGCGCGAACGGGACGGCGGTTGTGGTGGAGTAACAGGAGACTGTGGTTTGGAGAAATGCATTATCGACGTTATAGCTCGAGGGCGAACCGAAGCGCGTCTTTGACCTTCGCCAGCAAATCTGGCGGGAGCTGGCCCAGCTTGCGCTCCAGCCGAGGCTCGATCAAGGATCCGATACCTTGGACATTGACCACGGATGCGGCATCCAGAAACGGGAGGTGACCGACGGGAACCTCGTATGGACTGCCATGGTGCTGGGTGGTGAGTGGAACATAGAGCGTCAGTGCGCGAGGGGCATCGGAATCGTGCCGGGACACGATCAACACCGGGCGAACCTTGGCGGCTAGGCCCAAATCAGCCAACCAAATCTCACCTGGCTTGGCTTTCATCCAGGGTATCCAACACTTCCTGTACGACCGTGCGTGAGGGGAGGATGTCCAGTGCCTGAGCGTCGGCGAGCTGAATCACATCGGCCACGATTTGCTCGACCTGTGCGGCAACTTCAGGTTGCCATGTGGCTAACTTCTTGTCCAGCGTTTCAGCGAGTGGCGTCATAGGGTCAAGCTAACACGGTTTTCGTGGCGGTGCAATTGAAGACTCCGCTCGGGGTCTTCTTACTGTGGACCATCTCTACCGGAGCACCATCTTCACCAACCCGATGCATCCGATATAGAGGGCAAACGATCCGATCATCGCGGGCCAGAAGCCCAGGCGGGGAATGCCCATGATCATGGCGACAACGTAGACAATCCAGGGCGGGGCAAACCACAAGAGGTTTTTGGCATAATCGACTGTCGTCCCTCCTCCGCCGTTCATATAGAGCAGGATGAACGTGACTCCGGTGATGGCAGGAAAGGTGCTGGCCATGGCGGCGAGAAACGACTTGCCTTGCGAGCCGAGATAGGTGGAGAAGGTTACGATACTGCCGCCTAAGAGAAAGTAAACCACATACTTCGCAAGATCGGTCACGAAAAGTCCTCCTCGTTATGCTCCTTGAAACGCCTCCATCGCTTCCCTCTCCAGCGCCTCGACCTGGCCTGTGTAACGCGGGGAAAAATGAAATACCACGAGGTCGCGTACCTGAGCCTTGCGAGCCATGAGACCGGCTTGCCTGGCGGTCAGATGATACCGGTCGCGGGCCTTCTCTGCATCACAATCCAGATACGGCGACTCGCAATAGAAAATGTCTGCTCTGCGCGCGAGCTGGATGATCTTGGCTTCATTCTCTTCGTCGTAGCGCGCGTCGACGACATAGACGATCTTTTGCCCTCGTGAGATCGTCAAGAACCGTTCCTTCACTTCTCCCAGCATGAATTCCTGTTCTACTCGTCGATGCTCGTCGTAGAGCGGCACGGTGAAGCGGAAATCGTCCGGCTTGCCTTCCCAGATATGGTGTTTCACGTCTTTGAGCCAGGCGCCGACCCTGAGCCCTGCCTCATGCAATTTCTGTCTGTTGACGTTGATGTGAAACTGCTCTTCCAGCGAATAGGCGAAGGAGGGGATGCGATGATTCAGGGTCACGGCTTTGACCATGAACATCGGATCTTCGAGCACCGTGAAGAGCGGGTCGCTGGTGGGTGGGGCTGGAACGGTTGCTCGCTCGGATGGCTGGAAGCCGTTGCTCGCTCGGAACGATGTCTGCCGAATCTCCCTCCCGTGGAATTCCCGAACTTCGATCGTAAGGGGATATCCATCCACGAGATTCCAGGTATAGCCGCGCAGTTTACCATGGACATTGTCGATCAGGCCCGTAGGTCCGAACAATCGGAGCGTCTTCCCCCGTCCAAGCGCGACTCGAAGAACAGCATCAAATCCGATGAAATGGTCCATGTGTGTATGAGAGATGAAGATTTCTCCGGCTCTGAGCAATCTGGTCGGTCCCAATCCGTCGTTGTGTCCGAGATCAAAGAGCAACGCTCGCTTCGACCAGCGAACTTCTACGTAGACGCCGGGGTCGCCGAAGACATCGTTGACCAGATAACTGGAGAAGGAAGGGTTCATGAGTGAATCATTCAGCGAGCTGTTGATCTGTTGAATTGAATCCCAATCAACCGATCGTCAAATTCTCATCCTATCGCCGCTTTGACCGCACTGTACATCACGATCACTTCGACCGCGTGAGCCGCGATGGTAATCCAGAGATTGCGCGTTCTGAGCCAGATGCTTCCCCAGATGAGCCCGTCCCAGAGGGCGATCCAGTGGAGATATCGAAAAGTATTCACCATGAACGGGTCGAATGCAAACGTGAGCGTGCTGACCGTGAGGGCTAGGGGAGACAGGCGCCGGCCGACATTGGGATCCCGCCAGTGCGATTCGAATTCGGCCAGGCGTCCTAAGAGAAAGCCGCGAAAGTTCAGTTCGACGAACAGCGCGATGCCGCAGATGAGCCACGGTACCATGAGGAGGACGGGGAGCCGACCGTGAGGCGTCTGCTTCAAGAACGTGATGTCGTAACCAAGGGATGGATAGGCGACCAGAATCACGAACGTATTGAAAACGCCGAGCACCAATCCCGTCAAAACTCCCCACTGGAATCCGCTCCGCACTTTTCCCCTTTCCAACCCGAGTTGCATCGGGACCTGCGCAGTTCGCACAGCCCAGAAACTGAGTCCCACATAGGCGAGAAACTGGGGTGCGAATTGGAGGAGCAGTTGTTCTTTGAGGGAAGCGGGAAGAGCGTAGTAGCCGACTGTCGCCCCAACTGGGAGCAGCGATAGTGCTGCTCCCAGAGAGGAAGCTTGGCTTGAGGCCGGTCGATCTGGCGCGGACGCCATCGGAGCGCTACGAAAGTTCGAGATGATAGCGGTCCAACGTAGTCGCTTTATGGCGAGAAAGGTTGGACAGAGACTTGTTGTAATCGACGATGGCCCGCAGTTCGTTGCCTTGGGCAGTGGCGAGGTCGCGCTGAAAATCGAGCACGAAGCGAGTCGTGCTGAGCCCGACCTTCAACCGTTCCTGCTCGGCCTGTAGCTGCTTTTCGGCCATGATG
>PHGD01000067.1 GCA_011090425.1 Nitrospira sp. LK70
CGTTGCGCGGCCTTTCCCATCCGACTCATTCGCCCCAACGTTTCCCGGTCCGCCTCACTCAAAACCGCTGCTTTGGGTCTCATAGCTCGGCCGTATATCCCACTCGGCCCAACATGTCTATACATCTATGGGACACTAGACTAGGTGCGGCCTTCGTTCTTGCGGCCGCTCTCTTCGGTTGTGGTCGCAGTGATCCGATTGTCGTCATTCAACTCCACCCGAACAATCCGGATATCATATATGTCGTGACCAACGACTACATCTACAAGACCCGTGACGGCGGGCAGACATGGACGAATCTGTCCAAAGGGATGAGTTACTCCCGTGTGATCGCCATGGCCATCGATCCCGTTTATCCGACGACGGTCTATGCAGGGACAAAGGGCGATGCTGTCTACAAGAGCCATGATGGAGGACAACGCTGGATCTCGATGCGTTCCGGGCTTGATGATGCGACAATCACCTCGGTCGTGAACCAGTTTCTCTTCGATCCGGCCGACGCGCAGCACATCTTCCTTGCCACGACGATGGGCGTGTTTGAAACCAAGAACGGCGGTGAGCATTGGATGAAGAAAATGGAAGGGATGAAAGAGGTATTGATGGTTGTGACGCTGGGCATGGATCCGACCAGGCCTTCCATTCTGTACGCCGGCACCAGCGGCGGCGTCTACAAGTCGGTCGATCAAGCCGGCCGTTGGGAAAAAGTGAACAACGGTTTAGTTCCACCGGATATGCTGAAAACATCGCGTGCGCTGAACGTCACCTCGATCCTGGTCGATCTACGAGCCCGATACCATCTATGCGGCCACGCTCGCGGGGCTGTACAAATCAACGGATGCGGCCAGGTCTTGGAAGCGAATCGGAGAGTCGCTTGCCGACCAGATGATTGTTGCCATGATACTGGATCGAACGCGTCGAGGCGTGATCTACATCACGGGGCGCGATGGAGTGCATCGCAGCGAAGATGGCGGCGCGATATGGAAGCTGATGAACAGCGCGCTTATGACTACCAACGTCAGAACCATCGCGCAAAGTGCGACGGATTCGAAGGTCTTCTATGCCGGCACGAACGGCAGCGGTTTGTATCGCAGCAAAGATGCGGGAGAGACTTGGGAGCCGATGCCGGCGCTTATGGGTAAGTCGTAGGGATTGGGCTATCGTCTCCGGCTGTTCAGGTCGGAGTCTCCGATAGAGGCACCGACTCCGCGTCGCGGCAGTGCGGAAGTTCCATCACGATTTTGCGCGCGGTCGACTTCGAAGCCGATGCTGCTGGACATGGAGGTGTCCTGGATGTCCGTCCCTGGCCGGTGCGGGAGTTGGCTGTCCTGGACATCATCCCCTCTCCGCGGGCGAAGTGACTCTCCCACATTGCTATAGGGAGATACCGAGGCTCCGATGTCCGCACCGAAGTGGGAATTCAACTTGGTGTCCTCGATGTCTCCTCCGATTCGTGGGCGCAAGGTCGTATCTTGAATCTCCATCCCGGTCGGTGCTGATGAGGGCGGCCTCTTGGCTTTGAACTCTTTCTTGATCGTCTCCTCATCAGCTTGGATCTGCGCTTTGGCCCGGCCGCTGGCTTCATAGTCGACTTCGCTGAGGCCTTGCTGTGCCTCGTTCAATTGATCCAGGCGTCCCTTAAGCCGAAACAGATCTTCACGGGCATGTGCGACCGTGCCGACGATTTCACTGAGCGTATATTGGCGGGCAAATGTGCCTAGCTTTGGAGCCACTCCAGTGCCGCCGCCTAAACCGCCTGGTCCGGCTCCAACACCGAATCCGCCGGAATTAAAAATGCCTTTTTGTTGTACGGCCTTGAGTATGTGATTGGCTTCATCGATCAAATCGATGATTTCTGCTGATGCGGCGTTGTCGAGCAGGCAGCATGAGACGAACGTCCGGTAGCGATCTGAGAATTTTGAGGCCGCATTCTGTAATTCTACGATCTTTATCGGATCCCGGTCGGGGAGATCGAATCCCTGTTGGCGTGCAGTTTCTCTGAAAGATTCTGCTGCCTGTTGGTCGTAGAGTGCCTCACAGCCCGAGCTCTTTTTCGTTGAAATCTGCTGGTCGGGCATCTTGCTTGAGCACCAATAGATTGGTGCCGGCTGGTTGAGCGGATTATCAGGATTGAAATCCTTTGCAACGGCCTGTTCCAAACAGAGGAACAGAACGATGAGGGGCAGGAACAGTCTTGAGTGGGAACAAACTGAATGACAGATATACATGAAAGCATTCTCTATTTGAAATTCTTTGAAGTCAACGAAACTCTACGAGTTGGATGGGCTAGGAATGTATCGGTACGGGCCAAAGGATTAGGACATAGCTTGTTGTAATTGAAAACAAATTGGTCAGACTCGATCAACTCCACGTAGCAGCGCCTCCCTTCTCTTGCATCTGCATTAAACTCACTAGGTAACTTAGAAGTCAGTTGACAACCAAGAATGCGCGAGTATACTTCGCTTGGCGTGGGTAAAAGTGGAGACTAGTGGGAAGCGGTATTTTTCGTGAAAACTTTCATGTTCCGGTACTTGGACAGGAAGTGTGTACCTGGCTTATTTCCGATCGATCAAGGACTATTTTGGATTGTACGGTGGGATATGGTGGGCATGCAGAAATGCTCCTAGAATCTAGCCCGATTAAAGTCACGGTCATAGGGTTAGACCGAGATTCTCAAGCCGTTGATTTCTGCCGGCGACGATTGAATCGATTCGGAGACCGTATTGTGTTGCGACAAGGGAGTTATCGGAACTTGAAGTCGCACCTTGCTGAAACCGGTATCGCGGCGGTCGATGGTGTGCTTTTCGATTTTGGGGTTTCGTCTCCACAGTTGGATGATCCGTCGCGGGGGTTCAGCTTTCAGCGAGAAGGTCCGCTTGACATGCGCATGGACCAAACGATCGGAGAAACTGCCGCCGATCTGGTGAATCGTAGTTCCGAACAGGAGCTCGCGGACATCATCTTTCAGTATGGAGAGGAGCGCTATGCCAGGCGAATTGCTCAAGCAATCGTGCAGGACAGGCAACGCCGTCCGGTCGAGACCACAGGAGCGCTCGTTTCCATCATCGCTCGGTCCGTGCCGGCGTCGTATCGCCACGGACGGATCCATTGTGCGACGCGGACATTTCAGGCGCTACGAATTGCGGTGAATCATGAAATGGATTTCTTGGAGCCGTCCCTTCGAGATGCAACGGAAGTGCTGTCCTCTGGGGGGAGAATCTGCGCGATCTCCTTTCATTCCCTCGAAGACCGTATCGTCAAGCATGCTTTCCGGTCCCTCTCACAAGGATCGGAAGCCGCCCTTTCCATACTCACCAAGAAACCAGTTCTTCCTTCTCAGGCAGAGTGTGAAGCGAATCCCAGGTCGCGAAGCGCGAAATTGCGAGTCGCTGAACGTCAACCGAGGATGGGACTTTTATGAAAACCGTCGCCGTTTTTGTAGGATTCTGTCTCGTGTTGGTGTTTGTGTGGGAGCGGGTGGACGTGGTTCGGATCGGTTATGAGATCGAGCAGTTGAAGCGTGACAAGACGGCGCTGGAACGTCAACGGGATGAACTCCGCGTCAAGGTGTCCGCATTGAGTGCCTCCGACCGGATCGCGAAATTGGCGACTGAAAAACTCGGAATGAGTCTGCCTCAGCAGGGGCAGATCATTGTGGTTCAGTCCAGGCCAAGTGATGTCCATCCCTCAGGTGTTGTGCCAGTTGGGCTGAAAGTCGCCAGAAATTATGTTCCAAGCGGGAGGCTCTAGTGGCTGGCTCTCTTTCTCGCGGTCGTCGGTGTGTCCTGTTGCTGCTGTTGCTCTGTGGTTTTGGGGTGGTTCTGTTCCGGTTGGTCACGTTGCAAGTATTGCAAGCGGCTGAGCTCTCGGTCAAAGCTGATCGACAGCATCAAAAGACGGTAACGCTGGAGGGAGCGCGCGGTACGATTGTCGACCGACACGGCAAGATTCTGGCCATGAATGTGGAAGTACCGTCCGTATTCGGAGTTCCGAACACATTGGATAGTCCTATCAAAACTGCTCGACAGTTGTCGCCGATTCTGCATGTGAGGACCGAGGAGTTGGAACGAAAGCTTCGACAGGACCGGAGTTTCGTATGGTTGGCTCGAAAGATGGATCCTGAGCAGGGGCGCCAACTCGATCGTTTGTCGCTTGATGGAATTGGTGTTGTAATGGAAGGTAGGAGGTTCTACCCCAAAGGGCCGCTCCTGGCTCATGTGTTGGGTTTTGCGGGAATGGACGGTGAAGGTTTGGAAGGCGTCGAGCATCGCTACGAATCGCACTTGCGCGGTGAGAAGCGGATGATGGTTCTGCAACGTGATGCCTTGGGGCGTACGGTGTTTCCCAAGGGAATGACGGAAGGGAGTCCGACGTCCGGCCATAGCCTCACGCTTACGATCGATGAGGTGATTCAGTATATCGCTGAAAGAGAGCTTGAGGACGCGGTTGGACGTGCTCAGGCAAAATCAGGAACAATGATCGTGCTTGACCCAAAGACCGGAGCGGTGTTGGCAATGGCGGTCAGTCCGCGATTTGATCCCAACACCGTGTCGGCTCTCAGCCCTGATCGCTGGCGAAACAGAGCGCTTACGGACGCTTATGAACCGGGGTCTACGATGAAGGCGATGATGGCTGCGGCCGCCATTGAGGAACGAGTGGTAAGGCCGAATACGATGGTATTCGGTGAGCATGGTCATATGACGGTCGCGAACACCGTGATTCATGATCATGAGCGACTGGGATGGGTCTCTTTCGCGCAGGTGATTCAGAAGTCCAGCAACATCGGGGCGGCGAAAACCGGCATGGCGCTGGGGCAACAGCGTCTCTATCGATATCTCCAAGCGTTCGGTTTCGGACAGCGAACGGAGATCGATCTTCCGGGAGAGGGGACCGGATTGGTGAGAAATCCGAGAGACTGGGGGCGTCGTTCAGTCGCGTCTATCTCCATGGGGCAAGAGATAGGTGTCACCCCGCTCCAAATGGTAGCTGCGGTTGCGGCTATCGCAAACGGAGGCTTGTTGATGAAACCTTATGTGATTTCAGAAATACGAGATGCTGATGGCCACATCCTCAGACAGATACCTCCTCAGACCAAGCGACGGATCATTTCTCAGGAAACGGCGCGCAGCGTGACGAAGATTCTTGAAGGTGTCATCACGGACGGCACCGGCGCGAAGGCGGCTATCCGAGGGTTCCGGGCAGCCGGCAAAACCGGTACGGCCCAAAAGATCGACCCCCGAACAGGTTCCTATTCGGCCACTCGATTTGTCGCGTCTTTCACGGGATACGTACCCACAGACAATCCTCAGCTGGCCATGATCGTGGTGATCGATGAACCTCAACGTGATGCATGGGGCGGGGCTGTCGCAGCTCCCGTGTTTAGCCGTGTTGGGGAACAGGTGTTAAGTTACTTAGGCGTGCCGCCGAATGAGCCTGTCATGTTGGCGATGACGTCGCCAAGATCGTGATCGTATTTGGACATGGGAATGACCTTGGCAACCTTGCTTCAGGCGCTGGAAGGGCAGGTGAAGATTCTTGATCGTCATGGAAACTTGAACGTGTCCGTACATGCGATCACCGATGATTCTCGGGCCGTCTCGGCCGACGGTCTCTTTGTAGCTGCAAGAGGTGAGCGGGTCGATGGACATGAATTTATTCCGGCGGCGGTGAGAGGAGGCATGGTCGCATTGGTGTCACAGCAGCCGGTGAGCGGGGTGTCTCTTCCGTTCGTCCGCGTCGACGACTCCAGAAAGGCACTCGGTTTGCTGGGGAGCCGTTTCTATGGAGATCCCTCGTCGCATATTCGGGTGATCGGCGTGACTGGGACGAACGGAAAGACTACCACGACGTATGTCTGCAAAGCGCTCCTGGAAACCCTGGGCCATCCGGTGGGTTTGATTGGAACTGTCGTCTATCAAATCGGTGAGCGCACGATGCCGGCGACGCACACGACGCCTGGTTCTCTTGAGCTGCAACAGTTGCTTGCCAAGATGGTCGCAGGCGGATGTACCACTGCGGTTATGGAAGTGTCTTCTCATGCACTGGCGCAGGATCGCACGAGCGGATGCGAATTTGACGTGGCGGTCTTTTCGAATCTGACTCAGGATCATCTCGATTTTCACAAGACCATGGAGGAGTACTTTCGCGCAAAACTGAGACTTTTTACAGGATTGAAGAAGGGGCTGAAGACGAATAAGCGAGCGATCATTAACATCGATGACTCCTATGGAAATCGTATTGTCGAGCGAAGCCCAGTGCCGGTTTGGACCTATGCCATAAATGCCAAGGCGGATCTGCGTGCTGAAGCGGTGCGGCTGTCTCTTCGGGGAACAAACTTTACCGCTGCGACGCCGGTCGGAAGCTTCCCCATCGAGAGTCAGCTCGTGGGCGAGCACAATGTCTACAACTTGCTAGCCGCCGTCGGGGTTGCGCTTCACGAAGGGGCCACTCCTGCGCAAATCCGTGAGGCTGTGGCAAAGATCATGAACGTGCCGGGACGGTTCGAACGTGTGATCGCAGGTCAGCCGTTTACGGTGGCCGTGGATTACGCCCACACCGAAGACGCGCTCGTCCGATTGCTGACGGCGGCACAAGCGCTGAAAACGGGACGCATCATCACGGTCTTTGGGTGTGGCGGAGACCGAGACCGGGGAAAGAGACCGAAGATGGGAGAAGCGGCCGTGCGCTACAGCGACGTCGTGATATTAACTTCAGACAATCCTCGAACCGAGGACCCCCTCTCAATTCTGGAGCAAGTCGAAGTCGGGGTGATCGAGGGACTGCGGCAACGGCCACACGTACGGTACCGAAAAGTGCCTGATCGGCGAGAAGCCATCGAAGAAGCGGTGCGTGAGGCCCGTACTGCGGATATGGTTTTGATCGCCGGTAAAGGGCACGAAGACTACCAGATCATCGGTACGAGGAAGGTTCATTTCGACGATCGCGAGGTGGCGCGCGACGCCATCGAACGACTCTGAACCCACGTCCAGTTCACGCGAGCAGGGGCCGGTCGGTGCCCGGAAGCATCAGATGACTCTGTTTACCGTCGAAGAATTGCTGGAAGTAGTCAGCGCGAGGGTTTTGGCCGGTGAAGGGACCGGTTGGACAACGCACCGTATCCGGAGGATCAGCCTGGATACTCGGTCTCTTCGACGTGGAGATCTATTTCTCGCACTGCGGGGAGATCGATTCGACGGCCACGACTTTGTGGGCGCAGCACTGTCGGACGGGGCGGTGGGAGCGATCGTGCTCGATTCCTATGATGTGTCCAGGCTTGGCTTGAAGTGTGACTCGAAGAGCACCCAACCATTTATCTTCGGCGTCGGCGATCCACTCTATGCCTACCAGCAGCTGGCCGCGTATCACCGAAATCGATTTCAAATCCCCGTCGTTGCTGTCACGGGAAGCAACGGAAAGACGACCACGAAGGAAATGGTCGCCAATGTCATGGCCCAGCGCTGGAAGATCCTCAAGACCGAAGGTAACCTGAACAACCGTGTGGGCGTTCCGCAGACCGTGCTCCACCTCAACGATCGACACAAGGGGGCCGTCATCGAGATGGGAGTTGATAATCTCGGCCAGACCGCCAGGCTGTGTGAAATAGCCCGACCCACGATCGGGATCATTACGAACATCGGCCCCGACCACTTGGAGTTTTTCGGAACCATGGAGGTATCAGCTCAAGCAAAGGCGGAGTTGCTCGATCTGCTTCCTTGCGATGGGGCCGCCATCCTGAACGCAGATGATCCGTTTTACGACTATCTTGCCGCGCGCTCTCGATGTCGTGTGGTGTCATTCGGCCTTTCATCAAAGGCCGATGTGCGGGCAAGGGATGTGAGATCCGACGGCCGCAATGGGACGATCTTTCAGCTGCTGCTACCAGGAACCGTACGCCACGTCCTTGTTCATATTAGAGTCCAGGGTGATCACAACATCACGAATGCTTTGGCGGCTGGAGCGGTCGGTTCTATCCTGGGTTTGCCCGGTGGGGTGATCGCTCAAGGGCTGTCCCGTTTCCGGCCCGCTGCCATGCGGTCGCAGGTAGTAGTCAACCAGGGCGTGAAGTTGATCATCGACTGTTACAATGCGAATCCTGCCTCCATGAAAGCGGCGGTGCAATTACTGGCGCAAACGGGGGCGAAAGGAAAGAAAATTGCGGTGCTTGGAGACATGCTGGAACTCGGTCCCAATGCCGATCAGATGCACGAGGAAGTCGGCAGATTCTTGGCAGGCCAAGGCGTCGATCTGCTCCTGGCTTGCGGCGGGTTAGGGCGAAGCCTCGCCAAAGGAGCGAAACAGGCAGGACTGGATCCATCCCGTGTTCTCGAAGCGCCGGATGCAGGCGCCGCCGCGGCCGCCGTGAAAACGGTTGCAAAAGCAGGTGATGCCGTGCTGATCAAAGCCTCACGCGGTATGAAACTAGAGCTGGTCGCTGACGCACTCCGAGGAACAACAGGTACGACGAAAAAGGCTTCGTAACGGTCGCCCCGGCTATGCTGTACATCTGGCTTTATCCTCTCCACACAAAGTTCTCGTTTCTTAATGTTTTTCGTTATCAGAGCTTTCGCATTATTTACGCCGCCGTTACAGCGTTCCTGATCGCATTTGTGCTCGCGCCGTGGGTGATCCGCAAGCTTCAAGAAATCAAGCTGGGACAACAAATACGTGACGATGGCCCAAAGCGACATCTGGCGAAAAGTGGAACACCGACGATGGGCGGTATCCTGATTATTTTCGCAGTCGCGTTGTCGACGCTGCTCTGGGCCGACATCTCACGTCCTCATATCTGGCTGGTTCTTGCCGCGACGCTGGGGTTTTGCGCCATTGGGTTTGTGGACGACTATCTCAAATTCATCAAGGCTCGATCGAAGGGGCTTTCGGCGCCGCAAAAGTTCACGGCTCAAATAGGCATTGCGCTCATTGTAGCGCTGATTTTGTACTCGTTGCCCGGTTACAACACGAAGCTGAGCGTGCCGTTTTTCAAGAATTTTATGCCCGACTTAGGATGGTTTTATGTGGTCTTTGCCGTGCTGGTAATCGTTGGAAGTTCCAATGCGGTCAATCTCACTGACGGTCTCGATGGGCTGGCGATCGGCCCTGTGATGATTGCCGCGTTGGCATACACCGTGGTCGCCTACGTCACCGGTCACCGATTGATGTCGGAATATCTCCTGATCCCGCACATCGACGGAGCCGGAGAGATGGCGGTCTTTACGGCGGCCATCCTCGGTTCAAGTCTTGGATTCCTGTGGTTCAATACCTATCCGGCCTCCGTCTTTATGGGAGATGTCGGTTCACTCCCGCTTGGAGCGGCCCTTGGGACAGTGGCGGTCATCAGCAAGCATGAGCTGTTGCTGCTGATGGTCGGTGGTGTCTTCGTGATCGAGGCCATCTCGGTCATTTTTCAGGTCGCTTCATACAAATCCCGAGGGAAGCGGATCTTTCTCATGGCCCCGATTCACCACCATTTTGAGATGAAAGGCTGGGAAGAACCGAAAGTCGTCGTGCGTCTGTGGATCATCGCCATTCTGCTGGCGCTCTTGAGTTTGAGCACGTTGAAGTTGAGGTAATGGGGATGGTGACGAAGGACATCACCCAGTTGACAGGAGCTCGCGTCACGGTCGTTGGACTGGCACGGAGCGGCGCAGCGGCTGTTCGCTTGTTACAGGAGGCCGGTGCGTTGGTGACGGTGGCCGATCGGAAGGATCGAGGAGAGTTGTTCGGTGTGCTTGATTCTCTGGATCAGGCGGCAACTCGGCTTGTGCTGGGCAACAATTATGAATCGGCTCTCGACCAGGCTGACCTCGTGGTGATTAGTCCTGGAGTTCCCTATCGGTTGGAGGCCCTTGAACGTGTTCGTCGTCGAGGGACGAAGGTCATCAGCGAACTCGATCTTGCATCGCGGTTTCTTTCCGCTCCGATACTGGCGTTGACCGGCACCAATGGGAAGAGCACGACGGTGACACTGATTGGAAAGATGCTGCAAGAGAGCGGAAAGCGGATATTTGTCGGCGGGAATTTGGGCACGGCGATCAGTGAAGCCGCCGTACAATCGCTGCGAGCCATGAAGATGGGCCGTCCATGCCCGTACGACGCATTGGTCGTGGAAGTGTCCAGCTTCCAGCTGGAAACCATCGAGCAGTTTCATCCATGGATTGCCGCGATTCTCAACGTGACGATGGACCATCAGGATCGCTATGAGTCGATCGACGAATACGTCGCGGCCAAAAACAGAATATTCGAGAACCAAACTCCGTCCGACTACGCCCTCCTCAATCTGGATGACTTGAGGGTGGCTCCGCTGCGGCGAAGCGCGAGGGCCAACCTACTCGGATTCACGAGGACCAAAACGTTGCCTTCCGATCTGACAGGGGGAACCTATCTCGATCGAGATCGCATCATGACGACGATCGGAGGCAGGACTCGGGAGATCTGCACGCGGAGCGAGGTCAAGATCATCGGCGATCACAACACCGAAAACGCCATGGTGGCTGCAACCTATGCGCTCTTGAGCGGGTGCTCTCTCGATATCATTCGTCGGGTCCTCAGTGAGTTTCCTGGGTTGGAACATGCGCTGGAGGTCGTTCGTGAGTGGCGGGGCGTACGGTTCATCAACGATTCTAAGGGCACCAACGTAGATGCGACGCTCAAAGCTTTGGAGAGCATCGATCAACCGATTTGGCTGATCGCTGGTGGACGCGACAAGGGAGGGGATTTTTCTCGGTTGGCTCCCACAATCCATCGAAAAGTGAAGCGGCTCATTCTGATCGGTGAAGCGGCGCCGCTGATTGCGAAGGCGATGGAAGGCTATCACGCGATCGAACGGGCTGGCACATTGAGGGACGCTGTGGAGCTGGCTGCATCGGGAGCGAGCGCAGGTGACGGTGTGCTGCTGTCGCCGGCCTGCGCGAGTTTCGACATGTTCGTGGATTATCAGGATCGAGGGCGACAGTTTAAAACTCTCGTACGATCCTTGCCGGCGTAACCGCCGGCCAGGCAGAGGAGCATTGACGCTGGACGATGCCACAGAGATCTGGAGGGACCTTGGCCTTGCCTTGGTCTACCGTCAGCCCGCGCGCTCCGAAGCGGGTGGGGATGGATCATATTTTGCTGTTCGTGACTATCACGCTGGCGCTGGTCGGCCTGGTGATGGTCTTCAGCGCGAGTGCCGTAGTGGCGGGCAATCGATTCCACGATTCCTGGTACTACCTGAAGCGGCAACTGGCATGGTTGGCCTGTGGGTTGGTCCTTCTGCATGCGGCGTCCCGAGTCGATTACCTATGGTGGAAGCGTCTTGCGGTTCCTTTCCTCGTTCTCATCATCGTGTTGCTGGTGGTTGTTCTTATTCCATCGATCGGTGTTGCCGCCAATGGGGCCCGACGTTGGTTACGACTGGGGCCTATTTCGATTCAGCCGGCCGAGATGGCGAAGTTGATCGCGGTGATCTATCTTGCCGCGTACCTCGCAAAAAACGAAGATCGGCTCCGGCAGTTCTCAACCGAGTTGCTGCCGGTGTTGCTTGTTGTCGGTGTCATCAGCGGGTTGCTCATTTTGGAGCCCGATTTGGGAACGGTGGTGGTGCTGGGACTGGTTACGGGAGGGCTCTTGTTCGTCGGTGGTGCGCCTGTAGCCCATCTCCTCAGGCTCGTCCCACTAGCCTTAGCTGCGGTGGCGGTGCTGATCTGGTTATCGCCCTATCGATGGCAACGGCTCATCGCGTTTTTCGACCCGACAAAGGATCCGACCGGGGCGGGGTTCCAGATCAACCAATCCTTTCTCGCCTTCGGCAGCGGAGGACTTTTCGGAGTCGGGTTGGGGGAAGGCAAGCAGAAACTGTTCTTTCTTCCGGAAGCCCATACCGATTTTGTACTGGCACTTGTCGGCGAGGAGCTCGGGTTCGTTGGAACGGGGGTCATCGTTCTTTTTTTCGCGCTCTTCGTGATCCGTGGTTTTCAGATCTCCACCAGAGCGCGAATTCCTTTCGGTCGCTACCTGGGGATCGGCATCACGACGCTCATCGGTGTCCAGGCGTTGATCAATGCCGGTGTCGTGACGGGATTGTTGCCGACCAAAGGGCTTACATTACCGTTCGTCAGTTATGGCGGATCTTCCTTGGTAATCAGCCTGACCGGAGTAGGGATTTTGCTGAACATTTCGCGGGATCGGCAGGCTGGACGAGAAGAGACGAGGCAGCAAAGTGGACGTGGATGGGCGGGTCGACGATGACGATCGTGATTGCCGCTGGTGGGACCGGTGGGCATCTCTATCCGGCCGTCGCGCTGGCTCGAGAATTTCTGCGCCGCGATCCTTCCACACACATTCTCTTTGTGGGGACAGTGCGCGGGGTCGAGTCCAAGGTACTCGCGCATGAGGGATTCGAGTTAGCGTTGATCACCGCGAAGCCGGTCATGGGTAAGGGACTGCTAGAGGTCGTAAAGGGGGTGCTTTCTGTGCCTATTGGGATCCTGCAATCACTGGACATTCTGAAGCGGCGGCGGGCTGATTTAGTGATCGGAGTCGGTGGCTATACGAGTCCGACCATGTTGGTCGCTGCCGCCTTGAAAGGGATTGCTCGCGTGATTCTGGAGCCAAATGCCCATCCAGGATTGGCCAACAAAGTCGTCGCTTCAGTTGCGCAGAGGATTTTTTTGGCCTTTGAGTCGGCCGCAAGTTTCTTTGACCAACGAAAGGTTCGCATTGTCGGGACACCGATCAGACAGGAGTTCTTGGTGCAACCAACCGACGACGCGTCAACCAAGAAGGAAGGCCGACACCTGTTGATTTTCGGCGGGAGCCAGGGGGCCAAGGCCATCAACAGTGCGGTGCTGGAAGGGTTGCCTCAACTGAGCCGACGTCTTTCCGGCCTGACCATCACGCATCAAACTGGAGAGGGAGATTTTGAGCGAGTCAGTGAGGCGTACCGAGCACTGGGTATCCGAGGCAAGGTCGTCCCCTTTCTCTACGATATGCCCATTGTTCTTCGGACGGCCGATCTGGTGGTGGCTCGTGCTGGTGCGATGACCATCGCCGAACTGACGGCCTGTGGGAAAGCCGCGATTCTGATTCCTCTGCCGACGGCCATCTATGATCACCAGATGAAGAATGCGCGGGCAATGGAAGCAGCGGGAGGGGCCGTTGTTCTTCCGCAGGCAGATCTTGCCGGAGCGAAGCTGGGCGAAATGATCGAAGCGGTCTTATCGAATCCGCAACGACTGGAGACGATGCAACGCAAGAGTTTGGAGATGAGACGAATCGATGCCGGCGAAGTGATCGTCGGCGAATGTTACGCGCTCATGGGAGTGACACATGACATCAACCAGCCTGCGAGAAGGGCCGGAGGTTAAGGTTGTTGGGGAACGGGGGATTCGATCACAGACTTCTGCGGGACGACAAAGGCTAAACCGTATGACGCTCTTTCGCAAGACACAGCAGATTCACCTCGTCGGAATCGGCGGAGCCGGCATGAGCGGCATCGCAGAAGTTCTCCTCACGATAGGATACAAAGTGACCGGCTCCGACTTACAGGCTTCGGAGACGACGAAGCGACTGGAAGAACTCGGCGGAAAAGTGTTCCTCGGTCATCAGGCGTCCAATGTGGGGGAGGCGCAAGTTGTGGTCATCTCATCCGCCGTGGCGGCGAGCAACCCCGAAGTGGTAGCCGCGAAGGCGAAGCAGATTCCGGTGATTCCGCGGGCGGAGATGTTGGCGGAACTGATGCGCCTGAAGTTTGGGGTGGCCATAGCCGGAGCTCATGGGAAAACCACCACCACGTCAATGGTTGCGAACGTGTTGGCGCAGGGTGGTCTTGACCCCACGATGGTGATTGGAGGCAAGGTCAACGCCTTGGGCAGTCACGCGCGGCTTGGACGGGGCGACTTGCTTGTGGCTGAGGCAGACGAAAGCGATGGATCGTTTCTTCGGCTCTCCCCGACCATCGTGGCGGTGACCAATCTGGACCGTGAGCACCTTGACCACTACGGGTCGATGGAACGCATCAACGAAAGCTTCTTGGAGTTCATCAACAAGATCCCCTTTTATGGGTTGGCGGTACTGTGCGCTGATGACGATCATCTGACTGCACTGTTCCCTCGCTTGGTCAAACGGTATCACACCTACGGGCTTCGCGATCGGGACGGGGTGGCACCAGATTTCAAGGCAACCGACATCAGCCTGAGACAATGGGGTGCTGAGTTCCGGACGTATTTCCGCGGGAAGAATCTTGGTCCATTCCGATTGGCTGTGCCGGGCATCCACAACGTTTCAAATGCGTTGGTTGCCATTGCCATCGGCTTCGAGCTGGAGATTCCTGTGGATCTGATTCGCAAAGGGTTGGCGGCCTTCACGGGAGTCGAGCGGCGGTTTCATTTGCGAGGCGAAGCCGGCGATATCATAGTGGTCGACGACTATGGCCACCATCCCACCGAGGTGAGAGCGACCCTTGCTGCAGCCAAGCAGGGCTGGGACCGCCGATTAGTCGTTCTCTTTCAGCCGCATCGATACAGCCGGACGAGGGATTGCATTGGAGAGTTCGCGCATGCCTTTGATGATGCCGACCTGCTGTTCACGACGGAAATTTATCCGGCCGGTGAATCGCCGATCCCGGGAGTGTCCGGAGCCGCCCTTGCTGAAACTATCCAGTCGGCAGGCCATCCATCGGTGAGCTTCATCGAGCGCAAGGAAATGTTGCCGGATCAGGTACTGCCTCATTTAAGACCGGGCGATCTCGTCCTCACGTTGGGCGCGGGTGATATCTGGAAGGCTGGAACCGGGATTCTTGCCCGGCTTGAGTCTGCGTGATGGCTCATGACGCATCGAGTGCACACGGATGGAACGAAGGTACGACCCGTGCGGGTACAGCACAGATTGGAATCTGCCGTGGCGGGCGTTCGCGGACCGGTTCGTTTCCATGCACCGCTTAAAGAGTACACATCGTTCCACATCGGTGGGCCAGCCGATGTGTTGGTGGAACCGGCCGATGTCGAGGATATTGTCCGTCTTGCGAAGCAGACTCGCGAACAGAAACTTCCGATCTTTGTATTGGGTGGTACCAACGTCCTCGTTCGTGACAAAGGAATCAGGGGTGTGGTGGTTAATTTGGCAAGACTACGCGCGATCAAAGAAGAACCGGGGGCCGTGTTGTATGCAGAAGGCGGTGTCGGCATGCCGACGCTGATCGGCCAGGCTATCCGTCGGTCTTTGGCCGGATTGGAGTGGGCGGCTGGTATTCCCGGCACTGTTGCAGGCTGTGTCGTGATGAATGCAGGGACCAGACTTGGTGAAATGAAGGACGCGGTGAAAGCCGTCCGGATCGTATCGCCGAAAGGTGCAGTGATTGATTGCCCGGCAGAAGCAATCGAATTTCGATATCGTCGAGCGACGTTGCCGCCTGGTGTGGTCGTCGGAGTATGGCTGCAGCTGAGGGCAGGGGTGCGGTCGGACATCGAAAAGGTCGTGAAAGACTATCTCCATTACCGCCGTGATACGCAACCGCTCGCGCTACCGAGCGCCGGCTGTGTGTTCAAGAATCCATTGAATGATTCGGCTGGACGAGTCGTCGAAGCGGCAGGACTCAAAGGAACATCGGTCGGTGACGCACAGGTTTCCACCAAGCATGCCAATTTTATCGTGAATCAAGGGCATGCCAGCGCCGCCGACGTGCTTTCGTTGATCAAGAAGGTGCGCGCTCGAATCGCCCAAAAGACCGGGATCAAATTGGAGCTGGAATTGAATATCGTGGGCGAAGCATAGCGAAAGGGGATGGTCGTGCAGATGGGTCGACTGACACATGACCGGATCGGCGTGCTCATGGGAGGACGATCTTCGGAGCGGGAGATTTCGTTGAAGACCGGTCAGGCCGTCTATCAGGCGTTGATCCGTCGAGGATACGACGCGGTGGCCATCGACGTCACCGATCGTTTGTATCGGGATTTGGAGGACCACAAAGTCGCCATTGCCTTTCTCTCGTTGCATGGACCGGGCGGTGAGGACGGAACGGTCCAGGGATTTCTCGAGACATTGGGAATTCCCTATACCGGCTCCGGGGTGCGCACGAGTGCCGTGGGAATGCATAAGGCGGTCACAAAAACGATATTGGCCGCACATGGTATTCCGCTCCCGGTCGGAACCGTTGTGCGGGAATGCGACAGGCCATCATTGGCGAAGGTCCTCAGGCAAGCAAAACTGACATTACCGATTGTCGTCAAACCGGTTTCACAGGGCTCCACGATCGGGGTCTCCGTCGTGCGCCGAGCCGGCCAATGGGGGGAGGCTTTCGACCTGGCCCATCGCTATGATCCGGAGGTGATGGTGGAGGGTTATATTCCCGGACATGAAGCGACTGTGTCTATTCTGGGAACAGCGGCGGAAGGTCCGAAAGTACTTCCGGCCGTTGAGATCGTGGCGCCCGATGGTTTTTACGACTTCTCGGCAAAATATCAGAAGGGCAGGACGCGGTATCTCTGTCCCGCTCCGCTCCCTCCCAAGGTGGTTCACCGCATCCGTGAGTTGGCCGCACGAACCTACGAAGTATTGGGTTGCGAAGGAGCCGCTCGTGTGGATTTCCGTATCACTCCGAGAGGTCGCCCGTATGTCTTGGAAGTCAATACGGTTCCCGGCATGACGGAAACGAGCCTGCTGCCTATGGCCGCAGCTCAAGCGGGAATTGTGTATGACGACTTGGTCGAACAAATTCTGATGTCGGCGCTCGATCGCGCGAGTCGCTTTGCACGGGTAGTCCCAAAGGGGTGAGCGTCATGCGATTCTTTGGAAGAAAGCGACGCCCTCGTCCAGTAGGGCCACGAAAGAATCAGTGGAAGGAGCCGCAAGGAGAGAGAGCAGTGAGGGGACCCAGCCGAGCAAAAATAGCCAGACGGAAAGCTCTTGTTCGAAGGGTCGGACTGGCGATCGGTACGGGGCTCGTGGCATGGCTCGTCGTGGTGAGCATACGATATTCCGGTCCTGCTCTCCAATCGTTGTTGGGAATCAAGACGATCACAGTCGAAGGAGAGCATCACATCGACACACAGAAAGTGTTGGAGCTTGCAAAGGTGAAACTCGGTACAGGACTCCATCATATTGTGACGAGAGTCATTAAGGAGCGGGTGGAATCTCATCCGTGGATCAAAGAGGCAGAAGTGACCCGGGTTCCGTTTCATGAGTTACGCATATCGCTGGTCGAACGAATACCTGCCGCCGTCATTCGTGCCGATTCCCAAAACTTTCTGACTGATGTGGAGGGGCATGTGCTTACCAGGCTTGGTCAGGCCGATGATGATGCCTTGCCTCTCGTGATGGGAATCGATTCCAAAGGCCTGTTGGAGGGGACTGAATCGGCGAGACAGGTCATCGCGTCAGGCATCAAGCTTGCTAAATTGATCGGGCAAACATTCGAAGGCCGGCTGCGAGTGAACGTGGAAAACCCGTCAAACCTTGTCGCACACGTCCAAGGAATGCGATTCCAGTTCGGTCCAGAAGCGGTCGGAGAGCAGTGGGAACGGTTCCGACGCGTCAAACCAACCCTCAAGACTCTGAACTTTGACGGTCAGGGACGCAGAGCGAATGAAGTGGACCTCCGGTACGAAAATCGAATCGTCGTACGGGAAGGGGGGTGATTGCGGTGCCGAAGCGGGATCAAATTCTGGTCGGACTCGACATCGGAACCACGAAGATTTGTGCGATCGTGGCGGAGATCACAGACGCCGGAGGGCTCAGCATTATCGGTGTTGGATCTTGTCCTTCCCGCGGCCTGCGCAAAGGAGTCGTCGTTGATATCGAAAGTACCGTCGAATCCATCAAGAAAGCGGTCGAAGAAGCGGAGTTGATGGCGGCCGTCCAAATCAACTCGGTCTACACAGGCATTGCAGGCAGTCACATTTCCGCCGAAAACTGCAAGGGTGTCGTGGCGCTGAAACGGGCTGAGGTGACACGCGAAGATATTCAACGGGCCATCGAAAGCGCCCGGACACTCGCCGTGATCCCCCACGAACGCAGGATTCTTCATGTGTTACCGCGAGAGTTTATGGTGGATGGGCAGGAAGGTGTGCGGGAGCCGTTGGGTCTGTCGGGTAATCGCTTGGAAGTCAATGTGCATGTCATCACCGGCGCCGTGACCTCCGCTCAGAATATCGTGAAAAGTGTGAATCGAGCCGGACTCGATGTTGTCGACATCATTCTCCAACCGCTGGCGTCCAGCGAGGCGGTGTTGAGTCAAGAGGAGCGCGACCTAGGCGTGGCGATGGTGGACTTGGGGGGAGGAACGACGGACCTGGCCATTTTTCTGGACGGCAGCATCCGTCACTCGGCGGTCCTTCCCATCGGTGGCCAAAACTTAACGAAGGATTTAGCCATCGGTCTCCTTACCTCACAGACCGAGGCTGAGAAAATCAAGACTCAGTATGGTGTTGCGCGGACTGAGTTGGTGATCGGACATCAGATTGTCGAAGTGCCGTCGGTTGGGGATCGGCCGGCTCGAACATTTTCCAGGCGGGATATTGCCGAGATCTTGGAGCCGCGTGTCGATGAGATGTTCGAACTTGTCCGGAGAGAAATTGTGCGCGCCGGCTATGAAGGGATGTTGGGTGCCGGCGTCGTGATTACCGGCGGCACGTCCTTATTGGACGGTATGCTCGATGCTGCTGAGAAGGGCTTGAACTTGCCGGCACGACGAGGCATGCCTTCCGGAGTGGGAGGATTGCGCGATATTGTCGGCCATCCGAGTCATTCAACCGGGGTCGGGCTGTTGTTACACGGCCGGCGACATGTCGATGAACTGGAAACAGCCGGGCTTCGCAATGGGGGAACCTGGGCCAAAATGCGTGGGTGGACGAAACGGGTGTTGGAGGTCTTTTAACCTTTGAACCCTTGCGGGCGGCAGGTGGGTCGTCGTGCGAGGCGATGTGAGGAGGTGCCCCAATGTTCTCATTCCAAGAAGATTTACTGTCGCCGGTCCGCATCAAGGTGATCGGAATCGGCGGAGGCGGGTGTAATGCGATCAATACGATGATCACCTCCGGACTCACGCGTGTCGATTTTGTCGCGGGTAACACCGACCTACAGGCGCTTGATCGATCGCTGGCACCATATAAGATCCAGCTCGGTCCGGAACGAACCCGCGGGTTGGGTGCAGGGGCAAAGCCCGAGATCGGGAGAGATGCCGCACTTGAGAGTAAAGAGCACATCCGAGAATGTCTCGAAGGGGCCGACATGGTCTTCGTCACGGCCGGGATGGGGGGAGGGACCGGCACTGGAGCTGCACCCATTGTGGCCAGTATCGCCCGTGAAATGGGCATCCTTACGGTAGGCGTCGTCACGAAACCGTTTCAATATGAAGGCCAACGGCGACAGAAGCATGCAGAAGAAGGAATCCGCGACTTGCGTCGGCATGTGGACACCTTGCTCATAATTCCGAATCAGCGACTCTTGGGGATCGTTGATAAATCGACCCCGCTTCTCGAAGCGTTCAAAGTCGCGGATGACGTGTTGCGGCAAGCGATCCAAGGCATCGCCGACGTCATTACGACCACGGGACATGTAAACGTCGATTTTGCCGATGTCCGTACCGTGATGTCACACACTGGGCGAGCGGTCATGGGCATGGGCGTTTCCTATGGGCCGAACCGGGCGATCGAAGCGGCTCAAAAGGCCATGTGCAGTCCTCTCCTTGAGGAAGGAAGTGTGGAAGGGGCTCGCGGCGTGCTGCTGAATATTACGGGAGGCCCCAGCATGTCGCTGCACGAGATCGAAGAAGCCGCCTCGATTATCCAGCAGACGGCAGATCCTGAAGCGAATATCATTGTCGGCCAGGTCATCAACCCAGACATGGGAGAAGAACTTATCATTACGGTGATCGCGACCGGATTTGAACGGGAAGAGGAGTCAGTAACATCTACGATCGGAGCTGACAGGGGAACGAGTCGACCGGCCAAACCCGTCCCATCAATGTTGGCAGGCATGGGCGCATCGCTGGCGACTGATCGACCGATCAAAGACCTCGATCGTCCGGCCTTTTTGAGAAGAATGCACGATACACGAGAGTCGATGGACCGGGCGGTGTTGACCGCCGAAGATGAATGGGATGTGCCGACATTTCTTCGCAAACAAACAGACTGATTTCGTGCATCGCTTCGCGTGATGGGGTAGTGATCTTGATATGACAAGCGCAGCGGTTATTACCGTCCCGACGTTTGCCCATGCCGGGAGTCAGGTTCGCCATTTTTTCGGGACCCGTCGGCATGCTATGGGTCTCTGCCTGGAAGTGGGGATTCCGCTGAGGGGTATAGCGGGTGTGGCCTCGTCTTCATGGACCCTCTCAGTGAAGCAAGTCCATGGAACGGAGGCGCTCGTGGTGGACCGAGCCTTGGCTCCGACGGATCGATTTGTGGGCGGCTGGGATGCCTTGGTCACTGATCAACCTGGGCTCATGGTGGCGGTTCGGACGGCAGATTGTGTTCCGATCCTGATGCACGATCCTAAACGTCGTGTCGTGGCCGCGATCCATGCCGGCTGGCGAGGAGCTGTTGCCGGCATTGTTCCTAAAACGCTGGCGCTGTTGGAGTCTCGTTTTGGCTCGCGTCTGGAGCATGTACGGATCAGCATCGGCCCATCCGCCGGGGTTTGCTGCTATGAGGTGGATGAGCCGGTTCTCGACCGGCTATCTCAGGGATTTCCGCGTTGGAACAAAGTGGTACGAACGAGGAGAGACGGAAGAGCGCATCTCGATTTGAAAGCGCTCATCAAAGAACAGGCGCAAGCCCTCGGGGCGCCTCTGAAGTCGATCACGACGGTCAACCTCTGTACGATTTGCCACGAAGACCTCTTTTTTTCCTATCGACGGGAGAAGAAGGTCAACGGCACCATGCTCAGTGCCATCGGGTTTTCGCTGAGGCGGGGATAAATCAGACGCTGCCAATTCCGAGGTTCTTCCGCTAGAATACGGACGGTTCGCTGAATGGGCGGCCGCGACTCGTGAGAGAGGACGATGGAACCGCTCAACCCGGAAGCGATAAGGAACCGTGTTCAATCGGTGCTCGCGAAAATTCGGTCGGCGGAAGGGAAAGCCGGACGTCCTGCCGGTACGGTGCGATTGGTGGCCGCGACGAAAACCGTGGCGGTCGAACACATCGCCGAAGCGGTGCGTGCCGGCTTGTCCATCTTGGGTGAAAATCGTGTACAGGAAGCGCTTCCTAAAATAGCCGCCCTCACCCAGGCACCGGTTCACTGGCATTTTATCGGGCAGCTGCAACGAAGGAAGGTACGGTCCGTGATCGGTCTCTTCGACCTGATTCAATCGGTGGATAGTCTAGACTTGGCGCAAGAAATCGATCGCCGTGCGGGAGAGGCCGGCCGTCAGCAGAATGTCTTGCTGGAGGTGAATATCGGGAGGGAACCGACAAAGGCAGGGTTTCAGCCAGATGACGTTGTGCGATTGATACCGATGCTGGCGCAGCTCTCTCATACCTGTATCAAAGGCTTAATGACGATCCCTCCGCCGACTGCTGATCCGGATTCGGCCAGACCGTATTTCCGCCAACTCCATGATCTTGCGCGGCGGATTGCGGCACTCGACGTACCGACCGTGAGGATGGATGAACTGTCGATGGGAATGTCGAACGATTATGAAGTCGCGATTGAGGAAGGGGCGACATTGGTCCGCGTCGGCACCGCCATTTTTGGAGCGCGTCATGTCTAGTCCAACGCTCACACATAGCATCTCCTTTGTGGGTGGTGGTCGGATGGCGGAGGCATTGATCAGTGGAGTGCTTTCCTCAAGCAGGTACAAGGCCGACCAGATCCATGTCGCGGACCCAGATACAGGTCGGCTGGATCATCTCAAGAGGCAGTATGGCATTCAGATTGGTCTCACGAATCATGAGGCGGTCGTTTCCGGAGAGGTCGTCGTGCTGGCCGTGAAACCTCAGGTCATAGCCGAAGTCCTCAAAGAGATCGGGGATGTGTTGGCGAAACGGCTCGTGATCTCGGTGATCGCGGGAGTGCGACTCGGTCGAATTATTGAGGCTTGTGGGCCGCAGGCTCGTGTGATTCGTGCGATGCCGAATACGCCGGCGATCGTCGGTGAAGGAATGACCGCTTTGGCGATCGGGCCCGGGGTAGAGGAAAGTGAGGTGAGAGATGCACGACAGATCTTTGAATCGGTCGGCAAGGTTGTGCGCATCGACGAACGTTTCATGGATGCCGTGACCGGGTTGAGTGGAAGCGGACCGGCTTACGTCTTTCTTATGATTGAAGCGATGGCTGATGGCGGCGTCAAAATGGGGTTGCCAAGGGAGACGGCCAGTCTCCTCGCAGCGCAGACCGTGTTGGGTGCGGCGCGGATGGTTCTGGAAACGGGGCAGCATCCTGCGAGTCTTAAGGATCAGGTAGCGTCCCCGGGAGGAACAACGATTGCCGGGTTGCATCGGCTTGAGCAGGGAAGTCTCCGAGGCCTGTTGATCGACGCTGTTGAGGCTGCGGCGAAACGTTCTCAGGAGCTCGGAGGCTGATGTTTGTGGTAGGCAATACATTGTTAGGGTTCGCCACGGTCCTTGACTATGCGTTGACGTTCTACACCTGGATCGTCATCGCCCGAGCGCTGATTTCTTGGGTGAATCCTGATCCATGGAATCCGATCGTTCAATTCCTCACTCGTGCCACTGAACCGGTCTTGGCCCCGATCAGACGGCGATTAGGCTGGAGTATGGGCGTCGATGTGTCGCCGTTAGTCGTCATCGTGGTCATCTGGTTTTTACAGATTGCGGTCGTACAGTCGATTAAGGACCTCGCGGTACGGATGAATTGAGTCAACCAATGGGGGATGCCATGAGGATCACGCCGCTCGACATTCAACAGATGGTCTTTCGAGTCAAGCTTCGTGGGTATGACCGTGAAGAGGTCAACCGCTTTTTGGAAGAGATTGCACAAACCGTCGAATTCCTGAACCGCGATAATGCCATGTTACGCGACCGTATTGTGTCGCTTGAGCAGCAGATCTCGGAGTTGAAACGGACAGAGGCAACCTTGTCTACTACATTAGTCTCGGCGCAGGCCTTAGCCGAGGATGTCAAACGAAGCGCACAACGCGACGCTGAGGGAAGCGGAGTTGAAGGCCGGCGAACTCTTCAGACAGGCCCGAGTCGAGCTGGGAAACACGCAGCGAGACTTGTCTGTGCTGCAAAAGCAGCGCCTGCTCATGGTAGAGCGGATGCGGGCGACGCTGCATACCTTCGAACGGATGCTGGACGTGGAAGCAAGTGAAGTCTATCAAGATACTGGTGTCATGCAGGACGAAAAGCTGGAAGGGGAATCCAGTCCGACCCGTTGAGCGTTTCCGGTTGATGGTGCCACCGCTGCGTCGTCCACGATCGATTGTCCCGAGCGTTTTCCGCCGATCGTCATCCCGATGCCCGATCTCAGTGTTATCCAAACAGCACTCGATCGAGCCGTGGCCGATGGGGTCTTCCCGGGGGCCGTATTGGCGGTGCGGTGCGGAGACAGAGCGGTCTGTCGGTTTCATGCCGGGCAGCTTTCGATTTTCCCACCAGGGCCTCCCGTCAGCGCTTCCACGATTTATGACTTGGCTTCGTTGACCAAGCCGTTGGCAACCGTCACGTCCATTGCGCTGCTGATTCAACAGGGTGATCTTCGGCTCGAAGATACCGTCGCTGAGCATCTTCAGGAATGTGCCGGGACTGTGATCGGCTCAGCCACGCTTCGGGATCTACTGACCCACTCTTCCGGATTGCCCGGATGGCGGCCATTCTACGAGCGGATTAATCCGGAGGGAGAGATTCCCTCATCTGGCGAAGCAAGGAATCGTGCAAAACAGGCGATGCTCAAGTCAATCGGTGCTGAAACACCTGTCTATGACCGGGGTTCTCGCAGCCTGTACAGCGACCTCGGTTTCATGTTGCTCGGCATGATCGTCGAGCGGTGCAGTCGGCGGGATTTGGACTGCTTTTTTTATGATTTCATCACGATTCCACTGAACGGACTGCGGATTGAATATGTCTTGAGAGAACGGTTGAACGAGTTCTTGGCAGTGGCAAGTAGAGACGGTGGGGTTGCACCGACGGAAATCGACCGGTGGCGACAGGGACGGCTGTTGTGCGGAGAGGTACATGATCAGAATGCAGCCGCCCTGGGTGGAGAGGCCGGCCATGCGGGGCTATTCGGGAATGTCGATTCGGTCCTGGCGATTACAGGTGAATGGTTGCATGCGTACCATGGTCGAAAGGCTATCCTCGATCAAGGAATTGTGCGGGAATTTACACGACGACAGAAACCGGAAGTATCGTCGAGTTGGGCGCTCGGGTGGGACACTCCGTCGATGCAGTCGTCAGCAGGACGCTATTTCGCATCCCGATCGTTTGGCCATCTCGGCTATACGGGGACGTCCATCTGGATCGATCCAGTGCGAGAATTGCAAGTCGTCCTGCTCTCGAACCGCGTCCACCCCACGAGCGAAAATGAGGCGATTAAAAAGTTTCGGCCGATAATTCACGACCTTGTGTATCGTGAGTTCGTCGGCTCAGCTTACGGGCGATCGGGATAATCGATCCACGTTTCTTTTTCCGCAAGATAACGCGTTCCCTTGAAATTGGGGCGCGTTCTCATGCGAGTGAACCCGGAGTCTTGAAGTTTATCCACTACTTCATTCACCGCTGCTGCAATGGTGGAGTGTGACCGACTTTCAACGACGAAGGCTTCATACATGATCTTACTCGAGTATCCCGATGGTACCCGATTGACCAGAATGGTGCGGTTGAAATATCGATCGCTCGGATCGACTCCTTCAAGCTGATGTTTCTCGACCAATCCTTCTTTCTTAAACATCAATGGCAACGTGCTCATGTTACCTGATCCCTCCGAAATAACAGTTGACGACAAGCCTAGATGAATTGATTATAGGAGGTGATACCTGCAACCTGCAACTCGTTGACAAGCCTGGTTTAGATTACCTATGATGCCTCCCCTCAGCCAGTCACAGACCGCATCCAGCTCCATCTCATGAACGTCCCCAATAGCCTCACGATTCTTCGAATCCTCTTGGTCCCCGTCTACATAGGATTCATGACCTACGGCTCATATGGGTTCGCGCTCCTCACACTACTCGTGGCAGGACTGACGGATGCCATCGATGGCCATCTTGCGCGCAAGCTGAATCAGCGGACACGATTGGGAACTTTGCTTGATCCTCTTGCGGACAAGTTGCTGCTGACGTCGAGTTTTATCTCGCTGGCGATGCTGCATCTGGTGCCGTCCTGGCTGGTCATCTTGGTCGTCAGCCGGGACATTATTCTCCTCCTCGGAACTGTGGTGGCTCACGTTACCAGTACGCCGATTAATGTGACTCCGACGTTCTTGGGAAAAGGAACAACCTTCCTTCAGTTGAGCTATGTCCTTTTGATTGTCCTCTTGACCTGGAGAGGGCTCGACCGTTCCATCCTCACTCCACTCGTCGTTCTGCTGGTCGGGTTCACCCTTGCCTCAGGACTACATTACCTTTATCGAGGGTATCGAGAAACGAATGCGGTTCCGCCGCTTGCTTAGCGACCTCCGTTGTACATAGGACTTCTTCGCAGTTCGGTAAATAATTCAATTATTTTTGACAGGTTTTCAACCCACCAGTAGACTCGCTTCGTAGTCCGAGCCTTATCCGTACAACCGGCTCACGGAGCCCACAACAGGACGAGAATCTATGGCCACGTTTGCATATGTTGGGCGGACCAAATCTGGAGGGGTTAAGAAAGGCGAACTCGTCGCGAAGTCGCGTGACGAGGCTGTGGACCAACTACGCAAACAAAGTGTGGTGGTGACGAGTCTCGAGGAGAGGGCGGCCAAAGAGGGATTCAGCCTTAAACTCGGAAGTGGCGTAAGCGAGAAGGACTTGGTCGTTTTTACCAGGCAGTTCGGGACCATGATCAATGCCGGCTTGCCCTTGATCCAGTGCCTGGAAATCTTATCGACGCAATCGGAGAACGCGGCTCTGAGAAAATCTGTGGGTGAGATCAAAGTTCAGGTCGAGGGAGGTTCGACGTTTTCAGATGCCCTCCGCAAGCACCCGAAAATCTTTGATGATCTGTACGTCAATATGGTCCATGCCGGTGAAGTCGGAGGGTTGTTGGATACCATTCTTGGTCGTCTCTCGAAGCATATCGAAAAGGCCATGAAGTTGAAGGGACAAATCAAGAGCGCAATGGTCTATCCTGCTGCCATCGTCGGCATTGCGGGTATCGTGATCACGGTCCTGATGATTTGGGTTATCCCCGTGTTTGAAAAGATGTTCAAAGAAATGTCCGGCGGAAAGATGGCGCTTCCGGGACCGACACAACTGGTCATCGATATGAGCAATTTTGCCCAAGCGTATTGGTATATCATCTTGGGAGTGATCATAGCGACCGTAGTGGCGGTCAAGAAATACTATGCGACTCCACAAGGCAAGTTGGCGATCGACAAACTGTTGCTGAGACTGCCGGTATTCGGTGACCTTATCAGGAAAGCCTCCGTGGCGAAATTCACACGGACGTTGGGGACCCTGCTGGCCAGCGGCGTTCCGTTATTGGAGGCTTTGACGATTTGCGCGAAGACCTCCGGAAATAAAGTGGTGGAGGGGGCGCTTCTTGATGCAAAAGTCAGTATCAGTGGAGGGAAGACGATCGCTGAACCGCTCGCCAAAAGCGGGACATTCCCCAAGATGGTGACCCACATGATATCGGTCGGAGAATCAACGGGCGCGCTGGATGGCATGCTCGGGAAAATCGCCGATTTTTACGAAGACGAAGTGGACCAGGCCGTGACCAATCTCACCGCCCTCTTGGAGCCGATGATGATGGTGTTCTTGGGTGTCACGGTCGGATTTATCGTGGTCGCGATGTATCTGCCGATCTTTACGATGGCGTCCGCAATCGGGTAAGCAAATCGACGATTCGAGCTTGCAAAGCGGCTTCGTTCCTTCAAGCGAACGGGACGAAGCCGCTGACTTCTTGACGAGCGCCCTTCATCGCTACAGTAACGAACGACGTACTTTCCAAGACATAGTGGGGTCGGTCGGCACCTCCGCGAGGCCAGGCGGGACTGCATGATGGTGACCATCTTGTAAGCGGAGTTTCGTTTCGTGGAAGATATTAAAGCCAGAATTTACTGGTTGATGGGATGGCGAGTCGTTCTCGTTACGCTTCTCTTGGGGTTGTCTCTCGCGTTCCAGGTTACGAAGGGAGAGCGCGTTGAAACATTTTATGCCCTGATCATCTTTACTTATGCAGTCACGATATTTTATGCATTTCTGTTCCGTTGGTTCACAACCCCTCACGTTCTCGTGCAGTTCGCGTGGACTCAGGTAGCCGTCGATTTCTTGCTTGAGACGGTATTGATCGCCAGGACGGGTGGAATTGAAAGCCCGTTCGCGGTGCTTTATGTCATCAGCGTGACGGTCGCAAGTCTGGTTCCGCGTCGCCGCGTAGGCCTCGTGACGGCGAGCCTTTGCATCATCCTGTTTGGAATTCTGACCAATGTCCAACTCTACGGCCTCGCTGAGATTTGGGGATGGCTTCCGCACACGCGTCTCAGTGCGGCAGAAACACTCCATGCATTCGGCGTCTACAGTCTGGCGTTTCTGGTCGTTGGCTTTTTAAGCGGAGCACTTGCGGATCAGTTGCAGTCAGCAGATCAGTCGCTTCGTGAAAAAGAACAGGGGCTGAGCCATCTTCGAGCCTTTCATGAGAATATCGTTCATAGCATCAGCAGCGGTGTCTTTGCGACAGACGAGAAGGGGCAGATCACATCTTTCAATCCTGCGGCGCAGGAAGCCACCGGCCACAGTTTCGACCAAGTGCAGGGCCGGCCCTGGCGGGAAGTATTTGGCTGGTATCCCGATCAACAAGATGATGATCTCATGCAAGAGGTTTCCGGTAACATGCGATTTGAGGTGGAATGTAAGCGGTCCGACGGCAATCGATTGATCCTCGGCATGACGCTCGCCCCTTTGCACGAGCGAGGAGAAAAAACGGGACTGGTCGGAGTGTTCAAGGATCTCACCCAGATTCGCGACCTCGAAGAAGAAATGCGGCGGAAGGAGTGGTTGGCCAGCCTGGGGGAGATGTCGGCGGGGATGGCGCACGAAATCAGGAATCCCTTGGGTGCACTGGCCGGAGCGATGCAAATGCTTCGGAAAGATCTCCAAGCCGATGACACCAGCCGACGCCTGATGGACATCGCGGTTCGGGAAGCGACCCGGTTGGATACCATCATCACGGAGTTTCTCCAGTATGCCAGGCCGCCTGCACTCAATCTGGCGGAGTACGATTTGAACAAAGTCCTTGCTGAGACCCTTGATCTGGTACAACATGAAGCACGAAGCAGAACGAACATCTCCATCGCGGCTGCTCCCTGCTCCGGGCCTTTGCCAGCCCAAGTGGATCAGGATCAAATGAAACAAGTGTTCTGGAATCTCGCGGTGAATGCCTTCGATGCCATGCCGAGGGGGGGAGAACTGACGATTGCAACCGGATGTAGGAAGGTCGATGTCGCCGGGCGAAAGGCCGAGATCGTAGAGGTCTCGTTCGAGGATACCGGGGAAGGCATCTCAAAGCAGAATCTCGACAAGATTTTTCTCCCGTTCTTTACCACCAAAAGGCGAGGTTCCGGATTGGGCTTGGCCGCAGTCCATCGCATCGTCGATCTTCACGGCGGGTGGATCAGAGTGGATAGCCAGGAAAAGCAAGGAACACGATTTGGAGTCTGCTTGCCTCGTACGGCAGATTCAGGAGTGCGACTCTGGCACGAAGGTAGAGAACCGTGGAAAAGATCCTAGTCGTTGATGACGAGCAAAGTTTGCGCGACGTATTGAGCATCATGCTCAAACGGGCCGGATATGCCGTGACGAGTGCCATGGACGGTGAAGAAGCCATCGAGCTTCTGAACAGAGAAATCTTTGATCTGGTCATCACCGATTTGCGCATGCCGAAGATCGATGGAATGGAGGTCCTGAAAGCCGTAAAGTCAGCCTCGCCGGAAACAGTCGTCCTGATCATCACCGCCTTTGCCACTGCGGATTCCGCCGTCGAAGCCATGAAACAGGGTGCGTACGACTATCTGACGAAGCCATTCCAGGTCGATGAAGTCCAGTTGATCATCAGGAATGCACTGGAAAAGCGGCGACTCACGGCCGAGAACATGCTGCTGAAGCGGGAGATGGCGAGCCAGTCGTCGTTCGCGCAGCTGGTCGGGCAAAGCGAGGCGATGCAGAAGGTGTTCGATGTTGTGCGGAAAGTCGCCGATTCGAAAAGCAATGTCCTCATCTGCGGGGAAAGCGGAACGGGAAAAGAGTTGGTTGCGCGTGCGATTCACTACAACAGCGTCAGAAGCGCCCTCCCCTTTGTGGCCGTCAATTGCAGTGCAGTGCCTGAAACACTGTTGGAGAGTGAGCTGTTCGGCCACATGAAGGGATCGTTCACCGGAGCGATCTCGAACAAAGCGGGATTGTTCGAGATCGCCGATGGAGGGACCATTTTTCTCGACGAGATCGGCGATACGACCCCGACGATTCAAGTGAAGCTGCTCCGTGTCATCCAAGAACGGGAGTTTCGCCGAGTGGGCGGTAATCAAGACATCAAAGTCGACGTACGTGTGGTGGCCGCCACGAACAAGGATCTCGAGAAAGCAGTCGCGGAAGGTTCATTTCGGGAAGACCTGTACTATCGTTTGGATGTGATTCCTATACGGCTCCCGCCCTTGCGTGTGCGTTCCAGCGATATTCCTCTCCTGGTCGATCACTTTCTAGAACGATTTTCGAAGGAGAGTGCTAGGCCCAAACCCATCATCAGCCCCGAGGCGATGCACGTCTTGCTGGGGCATGAATGGCGCGGCAACGTCCGTGAGTTGGAGAATCTGATCGAACGGGTCGTCGCATTCTCGACGGAAGGGCCGGTGACCGATGCTGATGTACGGGGATGGCTTCACCGACCCGCGACGCAGTCGCAGCAACCGGCGATGCCCCTGGATTTGACTGACGAGGGGTTAGATCTCGAAGGGCTCATCAACGGAATCGAGAAGGACCTATTACTGAAGGCGCTCGAACGATCAAAATGGGTCAAAAAGAAGGCCGCACGAATGCTCCGCCTCAACACCAGATCGTTTCGGTACCGCCTGGAGAAGTATGCTATAAAAGGAGGTCGTGACTAACCCTGTTTCCCGTTCGACCGTCATACCTCCTCCCATTACCGTTCGTGCACCCGCCAAGATCAACCTCGTCCTTCGTATTCTTGACCGTCGGTCTGATGATTATCACAACCTCTGGTCTCTTATGCAGACCGTGCAGTTGGAGGATGAGCTCGCATTTTCTCTGAGCGACCACCATTCGACCATCGTCTTGCAATGCGATCAGCCGTCCTTGAAGGGAGACCATTCCAATCTGGTGTATCGCGCTGCAGCAGCGGTACTCGAAGCCAGTGGTCGAACCGTGGGATTGGACATCGTCCTCGCAAAACGAATTCCGATGGGGGCCGGCTTGGGAGGGGGAAGCAGTGATGCAGCTGCGACAATTGTTGGGCTGAACCGGCTATTGAATTTGGGATGGCCGACGGAGAAGATGGCTCATGTCGGTCAAACGCTCGGAAGCGATGTCCCGTTCTTCTTTTTCGCTCCATCTGCAATTGTGGAAGGGCGAGGTGAAAAGGTCGCGCCAGTACGAATCAAGGGGAACCGATGGGTCGTCCTGGTGAATCCTGGATTTCCGATCGAAACAAAGTGGGCGTATCAGCAGCTGTCTGCAAGCCGATCAGGGGTTCAGCCGCTCTCGGATGTCCATGTGGGGCTGGGGAAAGCACCTGAACTCCCATGGGAAGCCGTGCTCCAAGCGGCCGAAAACGACTTTGAAGTGCCGGCGTTCAAGGCCTATCCTGCGCTCTATGACATTAGGCAGCGGCTCATTGCGGCAGGAGCAGAAGTGGCATTGCTATCGGGCAGTGGGGCGACTGTCTTCGGCGTGTTTCGTAGCGAGCCTCAGGCTCGGCACGCACGGCTGTCTTTTCTGAGCGAGCCACATCTCAAGGTCTTTACGGTGGCGGCTCATTCTGATTCGTAGTCGGTCGATTCCTAAAAGCCTTTGTCGAGGTACCGGCTCCACGCCCCATGCGACCACGGTCACCATTCTGGAACTTCAGACGGCGCCCACCGTCGTCGTGAGTGGCGTCATTACCTGAGCAGTCACGCTCACCGCCACTCCTCCAAACTCACACAACGCCCTTGGCCTGGACGGTCCTTCAATTGCGCGGAGGGTGCTATCCCGGTCAGGAAGCTGGTTTGTAGCGATGCCGGTCTTGCCGCCCTCGCAGGCTGTGGAAAAGCGCTGGTTGAAGGCACCGATGAGCCCTTGATTGAACGAACAGGCCGAGGAAGGCCTCTTTTCGTGGAGGTCGTGTCCGGGCAGTGTGCCTCTTCGCTATAGGACGGATTTCGCTGCCGGGTCATACAGTAGCCTCCGCCAGATTACGGATGCGCACCAGGGAGAGATAGCTACACAGACCGGCTTGCTGACGGTCGCGCCTACGCATCGTACATCTTTGGGGTAAATGGCCGAGAAGGCTTCTCTATCTAAGATCACAGGACAACACAAGAGTTTTTCCGCAACCTGTTAGACCGTTTTAATCCTCTCTGCGCGGCGGCGATAGAGTACATACGCATTTATTGACAGAGACCAGCGATTTTCGATACAGTTTCACCCCTTGATCGGCTTTGCCGGTAGTATGTACAGCGAACGAGAGAATTGTCTCATAGAAGATTGATGTCGCTCATCACATAAAACCCCCTAAAGAATCCAACACGTTATAGAGAGACTGCGGATCAGGAACGTCTGATGAACAGAGAACTTAAGATTTTCTCTGGCAACGCCAATCTTGTGCTTGCCCAAGAGATCTCAGCGTATTTGGGACAAAAACTAGGCGAGGCGACCGTCTCCTCCTTCAGCGATGGGGAAATTCGGGTCAAGATCGATGAAAATGTTCGCGGCGCCGACGTGTTCGTCGTGCAGTCCTGTTGTCAACCGGTCAACGATTCCTTGATGGAGTTGTTGATCATCATCGATGCGTTGAAACGTTCGTCCGCCAACCGCATTACCTCCGTCATTCCCTATTTCGGGTATGCTCGTCAGGACCGTAAAGATCAGCCGCGCGTCCCCATCACTGCCAAATTGGTCGCCGATCTCATCACCACTGCCGGAGCGGATCGTGTGCTTTCGATGGATCTTCACGCCGGGCAGATTCAGGGATTTTTCAACGTGCCGGTCGATCATTTGTATGCGCTCCCGGTTCTGCTCGACTATATCGTGAAGAAACAAATCAGTGATTTGGTCGTCGTTTCTCCCGATGCCGGCGGCGTGGAACGGGCCAGGGCGTTTGCCAAGCGCCTTCAGGCCAATCTGGCCATCATCGACAAGCGCCGCGAGGGTCCGAACCAAGCGCAAATTATGAACATCATCGGGGACGTCCAAGGGAAAAGTGTTTTGCTCCTGGACGACATGATCGATACAGCAGGGACGATTGTTCAGGGTGCCCAGGCCTGTACCGATCAAGGTGCCAGAGAGGTGATAGCTGCCTGCACCCATGCGGTGCTGTCGGGGCCGGCACTGGAACGGTTACAGGCCTCGTGTCTCTCCCAGGTGGTGGTGACCAACACGATTCCGCTGCGAGGGAAAGAGTTGGCCTGTCCGAAGTTGCATCAATTGTCGGTGGCGCCTTTGTTGGGCGAAGCCATCCGACGGATCCATGAAGATGAGTCGGTGAGTTCACTATTCGCCTAAGCCGTTATCGACTGGGCGCAGCGTAGGAGACGGAGGAAGACCATGAAATTCGATTTGACGGCGACAGTCAGAGAACAAGCGGGGAAAGGAGCCGCGCGGTCTATGCGGCGGGCGGGGAAAATCCCGGCCGTGCTCTATGGTCAAGGAGAATGTCTCTTGCTGACCGTCAATCCCGAGGCACTGATCAAGATCCTCAAATCGCAGGCCGGCAGCACCGCACTGATTTCGGTCACGGTGAATGGAGCTCAGTCCAAGCAGAATCGCACGGCCCTCTTACGGGACTATCAAGTCGACCCGGTGACCGGAGCTGTCCTGCATGCGGACCTCTTTGAGATCTCCATGAGCAAGCCGATTCGGGTGAAGGTTCCGATCAAAGTCGTCGGCGGGATTCCGGCAGGCGTCAAGGAGGGCGGCGTGCTGCACCACAACATGCGCGACGTGCATGTCGAATGTCTGCCAGGCGCTCTGCCTGATCACATAGAAGTGGATGCGTCGGCACTGACCATCGGCAGCGGCATTCATCTGAAAGAAATCGGAGCGCGCGAAGGCGTCCGCTTCTTGGATGATGCCGATCAGATGGTGGTCAGCGTCGCGGCACCGATGTCGGATGCCAAACTGGAAGCGTTGCTCACCAGTGGTGCAGGGGCGGCGGGCGAGCCGGAAGTCATGGTAAAAGGCAAAGAGGCTGGAGCTGAAGGGGCTGGTGCCGAGCCGGCCAAAGCCGGCGCTGCAGCGCCGACCGCTGAGGCCAAGCCAGGCGAGAAGAAAGAAGCAGCAGCCGGTCCTAAAGCTGAAAAGAAAGAAGCTGAAAAGAAGAAGTAACGTTGCATCTGCTCGTTGGACTGGGCAATCCTGGGAAAGCCTATGCCCAGACCCGCCACAATGTCGGCATGTGGGTTATCGAGCGAGCTGCCGCTCGGTGGTCG
>PHGD01000171.1 GCA_011090425.1 Nitrospira sp. LK70
TCTCGACGTCACGCTCAGCGACGGGACGACAGTCACGACCAATACGCTGGTCTGGACGGCCGGCATCTCCCCACATCGCCTCTTGGATACCCTACCCTGCCCGAAAACGAAGGGCCGAGTCCTCGTCAACGAGTACCTGGAAGTACCCGGATGGTCGGGCCTTTGGGCCTTCGGCGACTGTGCGTTGGTCCCCGATCTCAGGACTGGGGAATTCCATCCTCCGACTGCGCAACATGCGCTGCGTGAAGGGCGAATGGCGGCGCGGAATATCCTAGCCACCCTGCGCGGGGAGCGGATGAAGCCCTTCGTCTACTCGACGCTCGGGCTCCTGGCCCCCATCGGAAAGCGGACCGGCGTCGCGAACATTCTCGGCGTGAACTTCTCCGGTTTCATCGCCTGGTGGCTGTGGCGGACGATCTACCTGCTGAAACTGCCGCGCTTTGAGAAGAAAGTGCTCGTGGCTTTGGACTGGACGCTGGATGTGCTCTTCTCGAAGGATCTGGTCCACTTTCGAACGAAGCGTTCCCGTATCCCGCGTGCGGCAGCAGACCGGCAGAACCCTGCCTGAATCCCTCACGCCTTGCCTCAGCTCACGCGATCCGGACTGTGATGACCGGTAACTGGGGACGAAGCCTCGCCCACATCTCCGCGATACGACTTGCGCCCTGAACGACTTCCACACGCACCGTACGATCGGAGGAAGAAGCTGTGGGAACTCGTCGCCAAGCTCGTCACAGCGGTATATCAGCGATTGCAGGAAAGACGGTCGTAAGGAATGTGGATTCCGAACTTAACCATCCACGTGACTTCTCGCTTGTGTTGGCCGTCCGAAAGCGTCTAAAATCCCGCAACCCGACGCTCCCTATGTGTCGACCCACCAAGGAGGTTTACCATGCCGAGTTACGTCAGCCTCATCAAGTTCACGCAGTACGGTCTTCAAACCATGAAAGACAAAGGGATTGAACGCGCCGACATGGTCAAGAAGAACGCCCAGACGCTCGGCGGCAAGCTGATCCAGGCCTACTATTGTCTGGGCGAGTACGACGTCGTCGCCATTTGGGACTTTCCAGATAATAAGGCGGCCATGAAAGCAGCAGTATTGAATGCCTCGATGGGTCATATTCAGATTACGACGATGCCGTCCGTTAACCGGGACGAATGGAAATCTCTCCTGCAAGGAACAATAGGTAAGAAGAAATAGTGCGAATGGGCAAGAGCTAAACTCATCGACAGCATGTCACGGCGGGCCTCGTGGCTCTTCTGAGCCTCGGCCTGCCGTGAATCGTCCTGCGCTGGCCCGGCATGGCATCATCAATCACATGCCGAGCATCTTGGAGTATCTCCATCGTCTCGATCGCTTCGACCGACCCGAGCGCGCTCAAGACCACAACCAGCACAGGATTGGCGACGCCCTTGCCTGCACCTACCCTCTCACCGATCACGCCGAAGTTCTAGGTATGCCGCGCGGAGCCTACTGCATGTTCGCATCCTGTCACGGCAAGACCAGCACAGCCGCACCGGCTCTCAGGAGCATGCATGGATAGTCCGACCCTGCAACGGACTCCGACGACGACGATCGACTTAGACGCCTATTTCAAGCGCATCGGTTACGGCGGAGCAGGCAAGCCGACGTTGGATACTTTGGCCGCCATCCAGCTCCGCCACACCGAGGCCATTGCGTTTGAAAACCTGAATCCCTTGATGGGATGGCCGGTTCGCTTGGATGCGGAGTCGCTTCAGCAGAAGCTGGTGCGGGACGGTCGCGGCGGTTATTGCTTCGAACAAAATCTCCTGCTCAAACATGCGCTCGACAGGCTGGGGTTTCGCGTCACCGGACTGGCGGCGCGTGTGTTATGGAACATGCCGGAAGGAACCGTGCCCCCTCGGAGTCATATGTTGCTGCTGGTCGATCTCGACGAGGCGCGCTACGTCGTAGATGCCGGATTCGGCGGGGTGACGTTAACCGGCCCATTACGACTCGAACTCGATATCGAGCAAGCCACCCCGCATGAACCGTTCCGTTTGGTGAAGACCGATGAGGAATTTATCGAGCAAGTCAAAATCGGCGACAATTGGATCTCGTTGTACCGGTTCAGCTTAGTCGAGCAATTGTTGCCCGATTACGAGATGGCAAATTGGTACGTATCCACCCACCCGAATTCTCGGTTCGTGGCCGGTCTGCTGGCGGCCCGGCCGGCACCGGATCGGCGATATGGGTTACTCAATAACCAATTGACCGTACATCATCGAGCCGGCGGTAAAGATCGGCGTCTGATTACGAGCGTGACCGAGATGCGGGAAACGCTTGAAGGAGAGTTTCGGATCGTTCTGCCGAACGCGCCTGAACTCGACGAGGCACTGGCACGGCTGATAGCGAACGAGCCATGATTCAAGACTTCTCAAGAATTCCAGAGGTGTACCATGAAGACCGTGACCTTCCTGCTCTCTGTTGTGTTGGCTGCCGCCGTACCGTTTCTCTCCGGATGTTATTGGACCTTGGAACAACGGTGGCAGGCATTTGACGCGCAGATGCGGCAAGAGGTCGGTGTGAAGACGAAAGATTACTATCTGCGCGAATGGGGACGGCCGACCAAGCGAGCGAAAGCCGGAGACGGTGGAGAAATCTTGCGATGGGAGTTTCGGGGCTACGGCGGTGCTCAGGGCTGGAATAAGATTCTCACGTTCGGCCCCGATGGAGTCTTGAAGGAATTTCAGCGGGACTACTGGCCGAAAGAGGAATGATCAACGTAAAGGAACAAACCGAGTATGATCGCGGCGCTCTTGTTTTCCAGACATTCCGGAGTTCGTTTCCACGAAGGAGAGTGCGCATCCAGCCTTGGTTCTGCGCTCCTTATCTGAGTGATTTGCGCCGATATTTCGGCACCTGTCGAACTGACGGCAGACCCCCGTCGGCAATGTCTTTCTTTTTTTCCGAGATTCCTCCGGCGAAATAAATATTTCACCATTATATTCATGTCTTACACATTCTACCGGCTCGCAACACTTGCTGGAACGCCCATTGCTGAACTCGCTGTGTCAGATTCACGCTGGTGGGCAGGAGGGTATTGATCATGAATCGTCGCGGGTGGTTCAACTTATTACTGTTACTCGGCATCATCGGGATCGGTGCCGGCTTGGGATTATGGAAGTACGGGACCATTCAAGCCAGTGCCGAGGCTTCCGCCAGGCAACCGGAGCCGATGGAATCGGTCATGGTCGCAGCGGCCAAGGACATTGAACATCGACAGACCACCACCTCGATCGGCACGGTTCTGGCCTTACGTTCGGTCATGCTGAAGAACGAACTCGCCGGAACTGTCCGCGAAGTCCAGCTCACGCCGGGACAGATCGTGGAAGCCGGCACCCTGCTGGTCGCGCTCGACGTCTCCGTCGAAGGAGCCGACCTCAAGGCGCAGGAAGCCCAGGCCGCTCTCGCCAAGACGGTGCTCAATCGTCGGCAGAACCTCAATCAGGAACTCGCCACAACTCAGGAGGAAGTCGACCGAGCTCGTGCCGACTTGGATATTGCCCAGGCCCAGATTGCCCGTACCAAGGCGATCATCGCCAAGAAGACGATTCGGGCGCCGTTCCTGGCGCACGTCGGGATCGCCGATGTTCACCCCGGCCAATACCTGAACGAAGGAACATTGCTCACAACGCTCCAGGGCGTGAGCGATGCGGTACATGTGGATTTCACCGTGGCACAGCAAGTTGCATCCGGCTTACGGGATGGAGAGATGGTCGAGGTGTTCGCGGCCGGCGAAGCAACGGCCACCAGGGCCACCATCGTCGCCCTCGATGCGCGGATAGATCCGACGACTCGCAATGCCATGGTGCGGGCGCGGGTTGATGGGACAAGCCATAGGCTGACCCCCGGCACGTCGGTCCGGGTGCGCGTGCCGGTCGGGCCTCTCCGGAAGGCGGTCGCCGTTCCGATCAGTGCGTTGCGCAAGGGGCCGGGAGGCGATCAGGTATTTGTGATCGCGCCGGATCAAGAGCAGAAGATGCGGGCGCATGTGAGGTCCGTCGAAAGCGGCGCGATGGTCGGCGACGAGATCGTCATCCACACAGGGTTGTCGGTCGATGAGATGGTGGCGGCATCCGGCTCCTTCAAGTTACGCGACGGTGTGCTGGTGGCCGTCATCGGTGAGCAGGGTAAAGAGAATCGCCTGAGTCCATTCCCCGGCAGCCGCTGAACCAGTCGAAAAGGCACAAGAAGGATATCCGCATGCGCTCATTCACAGACATTTTTATCAAGCATCCGGTCCTTGCCGTGGTCGTCAACCTCGTGATCGTCCTCGTCGGCTGGCGGGCGCTGATGTCTTTACCCGTGCAGCAGTACCCGCAGATCGAAAGCTCATCGGTCATCATCACAACTGTCTACTACGGCGCGAGCGCCGAAACGATTCGCGGATTTTTGAGCACACCGATCGAGCGAGTTGTCTCTGCGATCAGCGGTGTCGACTACGTGGAGTCAACCAGCCGAGCCGGTGTCAGCACCGTCACGGTACACCTGAAACTCAACCATAACAGTACGGCGGCCCTGGCCGAAGTCACTGCACGACTCCAACAGGTGCGCGCCGAACTGCCGGTGGAAGCCGAACCACCGGTGATCGAGCTGCAGCGGGCCGACCGCCCCTACGCGTCGTTCTATCTCAGCTTCGCCTCCAGCGAACGAACTGTGCCTGCCGTCACGGACTGGCTGCTGCGCACGCTTCAACCGCAACTGTCCACACTCGCCGGCATCCAGCGAGTCACCTTCGAAGGCGGTCGCCAAATCGCCATGCGCATCTGGATCGATCCCGACCGCCTCGCATCCTTCAATCTGTCGCCCGGAGACGTGCAGAACGCGCTGCGGCGCAAC